>CAYSMU010000295.1:0-4571 GCA_964432145.1 uncultured Chloracidobacterium sp. | reverse complement strand
GGCGATGCCGACCACCTTTATCAACTCACAGCGGCTGTCCACCGACATTCCGGCGAATATGATCGCGCAGGAGGGCCAAAGGACGATCGAGGTACGCACCCCAGATGGTCGTCTTTACTCGAACGGGGCCGCTCTGATGGTCAATCCGCCGCCAAAGCCTAATGTCCAGTACATTGGCATGATCGGCCGCAAGCGATACAACAACGATACGGCGTATTTTATTGGTGGTTCCTCCGCCACAACGCCATACGGGGCACGGCTTAATGATATTGTCAGCGGACAGTTTCGTCTGATCGATATTTCGGCTAACGAAGTGGTCTTCGAAGATATCAACCTCGGATTCAAACACCGTGTGCCGATGACAAAGGCTGCAACCGGGATGACCGGCAGCCCGGGCACGCCCGGCTTCAACCCGGGAGCCTTCCCCTCAGGGAGCATACCCGGCATACCCGACGGTATTCAGCGTTTTGTTCCGCCACCGGCGGCAAATCGCCCTCCGAACAGACCCCCGGAAAAGAAAGAGGACGTTGACGACAAGGATGATCCGCCAAGCAGATAGATCCGGCGAGAGAGGCATGACGCTGTTCGCGGTAATGGCCGTGATGGTCATCTTCGCGGTCGCTTTGCTCGCGGTTGCTCCGAGTATCGAACAGGAGATACGACGAGAGAAAGAGCTTGAGGCGATCCGCCGGGGCGAAGAGGTCGCAAATGCGATCCGTCAGTACGTAGAGTTTTATCGCGGGGCCAGACTGCCTAATTCGATGGACGATCTACTCGAAGGGCTGCCGCAGGGAACCAAGAAGCGTCAGATCTTGCGTGCGTCCGCCGCGATCGATCCTCTCAGCGAAGACGGGCGATGGCGTCTCATAAAAGCCGATGTCAGTACGATCGCCCCTTTTGCCCGCCGCGTTCAGAATTATAACGGCGGTACGCTGCCGCCAAACCCGAGCCAGATCTTCGACCGGTACTCGGTCATGGTGGTCAACTCGCTCAATACCGACTTGGATAGCGATAACGAAGCAGACGACGATCTTGATGTCGAGATCGTCACGGACAACACCCCCTTCATCGGGGTCGCAAGCCAGAGCAAAAGCAAGTCGGTGATAGCCTATTACGGCGTTGAGAACCACTCCAAATGGATATTCACTCCGCTCTTCAGGGGCAGCGGCGGCAATGCGATCAATCCCGCGACTATCCGTCCGCCAAGACCGGGCGGGCCTCCTGGCCGGACATTTTGACCATGCGGTCGTTTCGGGATCCGCCGGCGAGCAATAACTGTCGGTTTGATCCGGATGTCTATTTCACAAAATCAAAAACGATATTACAGAACGCCTTGACGCCAACATCGAGCCGGCTGTCGTCGATGAAAAAATCCGGCGTGTGATGCGGGGCGGCATCCTTTGGATTTTTTCCTTTCGGCATGCCCCCGACAAAGAAATAGAACGACGGAGCCTTTTCCCCGAAAAAGGCAAAATCCTCGGCACCCGTTACCCATTCCGCGGCGATCACATTCTCTTTTCCTGCCGCTTTATTGAGTGACGGCAGCATCTTTTCGACCAGCTCCGGGGTGTTGTATGTGACCGGGGCCTTGGTATCGATCGAGACCTCGACCGTCGCTCCCATGCTTTCGGCGATGCTTTTTGCGGTCTGGCGGATCTTGGCGTGAACGTCCTTTTGCATCTCACTGTCGAGCGTGCGAATAGTACCCGCCATCGTCAATTCCTCCGGGATAATATTCTCGCGGACACCGCCATTAATGCGGCCCACGGTAATTACCACAGGAGCCTTAGGCAATTCGGACCGCCGGGAAACGATCATTTGCAGGCCCGTGTAAATCTGCGTCGCCACCGCGATAGGGTCGATGCCTTCCCATGGATAGGCACCGTGCGTCTGTTTGCCTTTGACCTTGATCGTGAACCAATCACTCGCCGCCATCGTCGCACCCGACTTGTATCGGATCTTGCCGATCTCGGTCTGCGAGTTGATATGAATGCCGAATATCGCGTCGATCTTAGGGCTATCCATCACCCGTTCCTTGACCATCAGCGGCGCACCGCCCTCTTCGCCCGCGGGCGGGCCTTCCTCGGCTGGTTGGAAAATGAATACGACGGTTCCCTTGATCTTGTCCTTCATTCCGGCGAGAACCTCGGCCGCCCCCAGCAGCATAGCGACATGCGTGTCGTGGCCACAAGCATGCATTACGCCAACATTCTGTCCGTTAAAGGTCGCCTTTTCTTTCGACGCGAATGGAAGCGAGTTGCGTTCGGTAACAGGCAGGCCGTCCATATCGGCCCTCAAACCGATAACCGGGCCGGGTTGGCCGCCCTTCATAATGCCCACAACGCCGGTCTTGGCGATCCCGGTCCGAACTTCCAGGCCCAACCTGCGCAAGTGTTCCTCGACAAATTTCGCCGTCTTTACCTCTTGATTGCCAAGCTCGGGAAATTGGTGCAAATGCCGCCGCCATTCAACGACCTTCGGCATCAGTCTGGCTGTCGCCGCTTCGATCTCCCGGCTCATGTCGATCGCGGGAACCGTGTTACAAAGCGAGAAAAGTACAATGAACGCCGTCAGCATTCGTTTCATCAGGAGTAGCCTCCGATTAGATATTGAACGCCTAGATTGTAGCGCGAACCTACTCCGATCCCTTAGTTGGGGATGCTGCGAGGATCTGATCCGGCAGCGGAGGCCATCCAGAGGGCGATCTTCGGCAAGTTACCGCGGACGAACGCGAGCCATTTGCTTATGGCCGGTCCGTCGCGTGAATATAATCCGCTTGCCATTGTATTACCCTGGACAAAAATTATGGCCAATATTATTCGCCAATGGATCTGACCCATATTGAACGATCCAAAGGTGGGTTGAAACAATCTACTGACCATTTTCGTAATCAAGTCATCGTGGCTATTGAGGACTCAAAACCTGCCAATTTAGCTGCCGGGCAGTTCTACGGGAAAGTACCACAGAAACGCTCGGTCGGTTCATCGATCCTGTCTGAGATCGTCCATATTGACAGGTTTGATGTTCCTGAGCATTCCCATGAACTCGCATATTTTATGCTCGTGCTCGGCGGATCGTATACAGAACGTTTTGGGCCGCAAACGAAAGATCATGATCCGATGACCGTCCTGTGGCATCGGGCGGGCATCTCGCACAAAGACCGCATTGGCGAAAATGGAGCCCGCTGTTTTACGGTCGAGATCAGGCACCGCGGTATGGAGAACCTTTCCCAGTATTCGCGTGTCCCGCATGATTTTGCGGAATTTGGAACTCCGCTAGTTTGGCTCACGACGCGCCTATTTCGTGAGTTTAGTGATTGGCAGAATTGCTCTGAACTCGTAGCCGAAGGACTGACGCTGGAGATGCTGGGCTATATCGCCCGCCGCAACGACGCTTGTGAAAAGCACCCGCCGAAATGGTTCGGGCATGTCATTGACCGCCTTAACGAAGAATTTAAGGAAACGGTCTCGATGCATGACCTTGCGGAGATCGCGGGCGTTCACCCGGTTCACCTTGCGTCCGTGTTTAGGAAATTCCGCGGGCAAACTATCGGCGAGTATGTCCAACAGCTGAGAGTCTCACACGCTTCAAAGCTGATGATCGATCGCGAATTGCAGCTCGCGGACATCGCATACGAAGCCGGATTCTCCGACCAAAGTCATTTTAACCGGCTATTCAAACGCCATACTGGAATGACTCCCGGTGAATTTCGTCGCACCGTCGTATGATCCGTTACGGCAGTGCAGTGGCAAATCTCTCGATATCGTCAAAATTGTTAAAGAAATGTGGGGCGACCCGCAGAAGACCGCCTCTGGTCGAGACCGTGATCTGTTCCTGAGCGAGTGTATCGGCGATATCATCTGCGGAATGGCCATTGAGCGGCCTAAGGCTGACGATCTGCGATCGTTCATCAGGGTCACGCGAACTTGCGATCTGATACCTGCCAACGGGCACGATCTCACACAGGAAATCGGTAAGGTCGTTAAGATAGGCCCAAATACTTTCGATGCCCGCCGTGGCCAGCATCTTAGTGCCGGCCTCAAGGCCATAAAGCAAAGCAGAGCCTCCCATACCTGTTTCCCAGCACCGAGAATCGTCAAGGTGCTTTTGCTCGCGGTCGCTGAAATCCCATGGCCGCTCGACGGCGGTCCAACCGCATGAAGTCGGCTCAACGCGTTGCCTGGCCCGCTCGTTTAGATAAAGGATCCCGCATCCCTCCGGCGCACACAGCCATTTGTAGCTGGCACCTGCGGCAATGTCCACGTACTGTGCAGAAAGATCGAGAGGCACTGAGATGTTTCTAACTTTAAGCGCGTGTAGAAGGCGCCCCCTATGCGCCAAAGCCTGCTGGCCGCCCTGCTCTTTGCCGTCGCCGGCCCCGCTCTCGCCGACGAGGGCATGTGGACGCTGAACGACTTTCCAACCGACAAGCTGAGGGCCAAGTATGGCTTTGGCCCTGACCAGGCGTGGCTGGATCACGTGCGCCTGTCCGCGGTGCGCATCGCCGGCGGCTGCTCGGCGAGCCTGGTCTCGGCCGATCAAGCGCTTCTGGGTGCACACGCGCACGCTCG
>CAYSMU010000294.1:0-4584 GCA_964432145.1 uncultured Chloracidobacterium sp. | reverse complement strand
GCCACGAGCGACGCCGCAAACGTGATGAGGTCAATGCCGTACGCAACGCTTGCACTTACCTGGGTCGCGATCACACCCGCGATCGCGGGCCCGGCGATCATCCCGATATGAAAGCGAACGGAATTCAGTGCCATTACCGCCGCCATCATCTCGGCGGGGATGATCTTTTGGATAAACGACTCGAAGGCGGGCCGCTGCAGTGCCGCAAGCCCCGCGTGAAAAGCGACCGCGATGAACAGGACCGATATCAGCGGCCGAGGCAGAAATGAATTCGCAAGCAGGACGCCGGTCAACAGCGTCTGGCCGATCTCGGTCAGCCTGAGCATCTTGCGCTTGTCGACGTAATCGGCCAATGCCCCGCCGACGAATGCCAGGCAAAACATCGGCACAAATTCTGCCAGAGCGATGTACCCGACCATCGCCGACGACTCTGTCAGTTGATACATCTGCCACGGCACGACGATAAACGTCATCATTGAGCCGAAAAACGAGACCAATTGTCCGAAGAACAGCAGGCGATAATCGCGGGATTCTTTAAGCGGTGAAAGATCGATCAGCATTTCGATTCGTGGGAGGCCGTCCGGCAGTCAAATTGTGACGAACTGAGCGTGATCATCATATAAACGTTTTAGCCAAAGGAACTGCTCAAATTGAGAAAGATAACATAAAGTACGTGGCTCAAATAACCGTCGCAAGTCGCATTCGAAATTGGAAACGAAATATCACTTAAAGTAGAATCTTTTTCGTGCTTGCAATAGTTTACTTGGCTCTCATGATCGCGGTCGGTGATGCGATAGGCCGGCGGTTCCTGCCGTTCCTGTCAGTACCTCACCGCTGGGCATCGGCGTTTCTGTGCGGCTTGCTGTTTAGTAGTTGGTTCACGTACCTGGTCGCTCTGGCATCAGCGGGTTCGTCAACACCGATGTTCTCCGGCAATCTCGCGTTCTTTGTTGCCGCGGGCGGTTTGGTTTATCTCTTGAATCGCGGTGGTAAAGACGCCACCACGACACTCGATACCAGTGAGTCTGCTTTTACGCGATGGGACTGGGCCGTTGTCGGATGCTTTCTGGTCTTCGCCTGGTGGATGATGTTCCGCACATTTACGATGACCGACGACAACATCTCTTTTGGTCATCACCAGTTTCCCGACTTCGGATCGACAGTTTCGATCATGCAGTCGTTTGCATTGGGGCACAATTTCCCCACCGAGTACCCGCACTTTTCAGGCGAACGGATACGTTATCACTTCCTTTTCTATTTCCAGGCCGGTAATTTCGAATATCTCGGGCTGAACCCTGCCTGGGCAAACAACCTGCTCAGCATTTTGTCGCTGACGTCGCTCCTCGTTCTTGTAATGACGCTGGGCTCGCTGATCTTCAGATCGCGCGTGGCCGGACGGATCGGAGCGGCACTATTCTTTTTTCAGGGCTCGTTGGCGTTCATACCTTTCTTCGTGGCAAATCCGTCGTTTGCGGCAGTAATGGACAAGCTGTCGAAGATGACGATGTACCTCAACTCCGGATTGCCCTATCGGGGTGAAGACTGGGGCGTCTGGTCGCAAAATGTCTTTCTCAACCAGCGACATTTCACGAGTTCGATCGCACTTTTTTTGCTTGTCGTAATTTTCTTGTTCATTCGATATCGCGAAAAACTCGAGATAGCCGAGCCAACGCCCGTGTCGGCAGAGTTACCGACAGAAACTAGCGATGAGGCGGACCTCACAATTGAGGCTAAAGCCGAAGACGATTCGGAAGAAGAAGAGCCAGCCGATTCAGAAACAAGCGACGATCCCGAAGACGAAAGCAAGGCTGAGGATGGATCGCAGACGGAAGCGACGGACGAACCAGCGGTCCCGGCTTCCGCGGTAAACGAGAAATTGTCTTCATTTGGCCAGTATCCCGCGTTCATTTTCTGCGGGTTGATCCTCGGCCTTCTGCCGTTGTGGAACGGCCCCGTGTATCTCTCGGCGGCCCTTGTTCTCGCGGTCTGTTTCCTCCTCTTCCCGCTCAAGAAGGAGATGGTCGCCCTTGCGGTGACGGCGGGCATCGTCGGGTTGCCTCAGGTGATATTCCTGACCACGGGCAGCCTTCGCGAACCGGGCTATTCGATGTTCCGCTGGGGATTTGTTATCGACAATGCCGGTTTCTTCGATGTCCTGTATTACATATTCTTTACATTTGGATTTAAGTGGGTCTTGCTTGCCATCGCTTTGTATTTTGCGTCGGGCCTGCAGCGGCGATTTCTGGCGGCGATATTCATTTTGTTCCCGCTGACCTTTTGTTTTCGCTTTAGCGAAGAAGTGCTGGCTAACCACAAGTTCCTCAACGTCTGGCTCGTGATCGCCAATGTCTATGTAGGATTTGCGCTCTTCAAGCTATGGAATTTGAAGGCCGGCACGACCGTGATCCCATCGCGTATCGCGGCTGTTGTGCTCACGATATTGATCACGATCGGCGGGGCGATCGATCTCGTTCCTGTTTGGAATTCGTACTTCATCCACATGAAGTACACGGATGACGACCTGATCGAATGGACAAAGGCAAACACGGAACCCTCGGCGATATTCCTCTCGCACCGGTACATTAATCATCAGTTGCTGCTCGCCGGGCGAAAGCTCTTTTTCGGCGACCCCTATTACGCTTGGGGCGCTGGATACGATACGACCAAGCGCGAAACACTGGTCCGAAACATGTTCGAAATGCGCGATCCGGTCGAGTTCCTTCGCCTCCTAAAGGAGAACAATATCGGCTACATCGCGGTCGATGACATGGTGCGTTCGTCAAAGGTCTTTATCCAGAATCCGAACGAGGACATGATCGCCAAGTACTTCCCGCAGGTATTCAACGACGACAAAAAGCAGTATGCCAACATCAAGATCTACAAGGTTCCGGATGCTCTGAACATCTCTGCCGCCGACCTCGCGACCGTGTCCGACCCGGCAAACATACCGGTTGCCAACGGCTTTAAGGGCGGCGACGGAAGCGGCCCGGGCCAATTCTCGCGGCCACGCGGGATTACTCTCGACCAGTCCGGCAACGTGTATGTTGCCGATACCGGCAACGCCAGGGTCCAGAAATTCGACAGTTCGGGTACATATATCTCGTCTTTTGGAATAAAAGGGAGTGGCCAGGGCCAACTGATCGCACCGAATGGTGTCGCGGTCGATGCGTCCGGCAACGTGTACGTTACCGACGCCGATCAGCATAAACTCGTCCGGTTTCGCCCCGATGGCGAATTCGACAAGGAATGGACCGGCCCGCCCGATCGTTTCTACGGTCCCCGCGACCTGATCATCGGCCCGAACAAGATGATCTACATCATCGATCAGGGCGGTACCAGGATCGCAAAATTCGACCCCGCGGCTGAGACATTTCAGACTTGGGGCTCCGCCGGGACCGGCGAAAGCCAGTTCAGCGAGCCCACCGGTATCGAGATAGGGGATGGGATGATCTTCGTTGCTGACGCCGGTAACGGTCGAATTCAGGTCTTCGATCTCGACGGCAGATTCGGACGGCAATTCGAGGTACCTTCGTGGGAGCGGTTCGGCGGACATTATCCGGACATCGCATACGATGCCGCGTCAAAAACGCTTTACATCAGTAACGGCAAAACGAATGAGATACTGGGCTATAAGCCGGACGGAACGCAGGCCACGGGGTTCAGGCCGGAGGGCGAGGCCCGCCTCAATAACCCATGCTCTCTTGCGATTCAGACCATCGGCGGCAAGCGCCAGTTGCTTGTACTAAACACTGGCGTCGCAGGTATTACGACATTTGACCTCGGAACCAAGAAGACCAAGTGAGCGGGCCCGCATCTTTACTCACCGAGCGATTATCCCGGCTCTCGAAACGTTCGAGGGCCCTGATCCTCATTGCCCTGCTCATACCCGTGTTTTTGCTGTATATCCGCGGCATCGACAGCAATCCGCCGGGCTTCTATATCGATGAGGCGGCGGTTTCGTACAACGCCTATACTATCGCCCGAAGCGGCGAGGGCGAATTCGGGCATAAGCTGCCGCTCTACTTCCCGGTCTTCCCGCTGCCGGCTCCCCTGAATTATCTCGGTTACGTCGAGCCCGTACAGATCTATGCGCTGGCGGCTCTAAACATTATCTTCACGCCGAGCGTTACGCTTTCCCGCGGACTGAGTGCCGCGTCTATTTTTCTGGCAGCGCTGCTGATCGGGGCACTCGGACGCCGGATCTCCGGGAGTCTCCTGATCGGGGCCATGGTTTTCCTGTCGGCGTTGGCGACGCCCTGGCTATACGAAATGAGCCGCCTCGCGTTTTCGGCCTCGATGTATCCGCTGATGGCAGCCCTGCTGCTTTACGTTCTATACAGGGCTTCGCGTAAAGAAGCGTGGTCTATTCCCGATATTTTATGCATCGGCCTCTCGCTCGCTCTAACGACCTATACATATTCGATCGGCCGGCTGTTGGGTCCGCTTTTGGCATTGGGGCTCGTCCTTTTTATCTCGAATCTAAAGCAGATCAAGGGCGTTGTTCTGGCTTGGGCGGCATATGCGATAACGCTCGTTCCGATGCTCATCTTTCACCTGCAGAATCCTGACGCACTCACGGGTAGG
>CAYSMU010000293.1:0-4595 GCA_964432145.1 uncultured Chloracidobacterium sp. | reverse complement strand
ACCCCTGACCTCATGAATGCCATTCATGCGCTCTCCCAGCTGAGCTACGTCCCCTTGTTTTCAAAGCATGTTGCCAAGCGCAAAATGCGAGAACTTCTGAATTTAACGAAATTACTCGGGCGCGTCAAGTTTAGCTTCTAGCGGCCCTTAAACTCGGGCTTTCGCTTCTCGAGAAACGCCGAGACACCTTCCTTTTTGTCTTCGGTCGAGAAGCAGATAGCAAAGAGATCTACTTCACGGCGAAGGCCTTCGTCGAGATTTGAGCGTGAGGCAAATTTCACGGCCTCTTTACAGAGCTGAAGTGCGATCGGAGCTTTTTCGGCGATCTTCTCGGCGAGCTTCATTGTCTCTGCTTCTAGCTGATCGGCAGGGAAAACGTGATTGACGAGGCCTAACCTTTCGGCGGTCGCTGCGTCTATCATGTCGCCGGTAAGGATCATCTCCATCGAACGGCCTTCGCCGACGAGCCGCGTAAGACGCTGCGTACCGCCGCCGCCGGGCATAATGCCGAGATTGATCTCAGGCTGCGAGAAACGCGCGTTCTCGCTCGCCAAACGAATGTCGCAGGCCATCGCGAGTTCATTGCCGCCGCCGAGGCAAAAACCGTTGACCATCGCGATCACCGGTTTCGGGAAAGATTCGATGGTGTTGAACAGAGTCTTTTCGTGAAACAGGTCACGCTGGGTGACCGGCGTTTGGCCCTCGAATTCGCTGATATCGGCGCCGGCGACAAACGATTTTTCGCCGGAGCCCGTGACAACAAGCACGCGGACCGAATCGTCCTTTCTCAGCTCGTCGAGAGCGGCAACGCCCTCAGCGTGAACCTGCTTGTTAAGAGCGTTAAGTTTGTCAGGGCGATTGATGGTAAGGATAGCGACCTTGCCGCGACGTTCAAGAGTAATGGTGTCGTACATAAAAAGTAGATAGGTGAAAAAGATCGAAAAGTGAAAAGGTAAGAGGCGTTTGTCACAACTGCTCTTTCACCTTTTCACTTTTCGATCTTTTCACTTTTATTCGCCGATGCCTTCGACGATGTTGTCGTCAGCGACCCAAGCCACGAAGAGCCGCATCCAGCTTTCCTTTGATTCCTCAATAGCCACGCCGACGCGCGATGTGCCATAGCTGGCCGGCGTGACGCGCACGACCTGAGCCTTGACCTCGACCGGGACACCATTCGGCCTGTGTGAGCGAATGTAAAGGCTATCTCCCTGAGAAATTGTTTGATTAAGCTGAAAGAGCGCTCCCAGCGTCGAAATATCGTCAGTTTCAGTGGGTTCGCTCCATGTCGCGCCGTCATCTGTCCTGCCCGATACAACGATCGGCAGACGGAGTGCCATGCGAAGGGCAAATCGTTTTTCCTCGAATTGAGGCTGAATTGAGGCCATGACGGGTCTAGTCAGTGTTCGTAACCGTGAATACTAACCAAAATCTTATCACGAAAAGTCTATGAATGTAACCGTTTACGGAAACCACCCGAGTTGGGCGATGACCCTGAAGCGAGGCTCTCAATGCAGTGCCGCGAACGCTAACACATTAGACGAACCTGTTAACCGATAGTTATACTATACGAAAAAGGAATATCCAAGCATTTTTCGGGCATTTAGATCAATATATGAGCGAACGAGAGATCCATCGAAAAGTTGTTATTTTGGGCTCAGGGCCGGCTGGACTGACCGCCGCGGTCTATGCCGGCCGCGCCCAACTTGATCCTCTCGTCATCGACGGACCTCAACCCGGCGGGCAGTTGACCATCACGACCGATGTCGAAAATTATCCGGGTTTTGCTGACGGTATAATGGGTCCGGCATTAATGGAGCAGTTTCGAGCCCAGGCCCTGCGATTTGGAACCGAGATCATAAACACGTGGATCGATCGCGTTGACCTCAGCCAGCGGCCATTTACGCTGTACGGCAAAGACAGCGAGGACAGCACCGAGGTAACGACAGTTATCAAGGCCGATACGCTGATCGTCTCAACCGGGGCATCAGCTAAATGGCTGGGCATTCCGGGTGAAGCTCCGGTACCCGAAGGGCTTGGAGGCAATGGTGTTTCGGCATGTGCGACCTGCGACGGATTCTTTTTCCGCGGCAAGCCTATCGTCGTCGTCGGCGGCGGCGACACTGCGATGGAAGAGGCGTTGTTTCTTACCAAGTTCGCGTCAAAGGTTACACTTGTCCACCGGCGTGACGAGTTTCGTGCGTCCAAGATAATGCAGGACCGCGTTCTTGCACACGATAAGATCGACGTTCTCTGGAATACAGAGGTGAAAGAGATACACGGTACAAAAGTGTCCGGTGTCGAGAGTGTTACGTTGTATAACAGCAAAACGGGCGAGACGACCGTTTTTCCGACCGAAGGAGTTTTCATCGCGATCGGCCATCAGCCGAATACAAACCTCTTCAAGGGTCTTCTCGATATGGACGAAACCGGTTATCTGATAACCGAAGGGAAATCGATGAAAACGAATGTGCCGGGTGTGTTCGCCTGCGGCGACGCTCAGGACTCGTACTATCGACAGGCAGTGACCGCCGCCGGCACAGGCTGTATGGCGGCGATCGACGCTGAGAGGTTTCTCGCCGAGCTTGGAGATGAAGCTGTAGCGGCCGCCTGATAGCGGTTAGTTCTTTATCATCACGGAGCCCTTCAGGACCTCAGCGTTCTGCAGGGTTTTTTCGACTCGACCCGGCTGAAAACCCATCGTCTCCGCCCGTCGAAGAATACTCTGATAGGTTGCGGCGTCCATCTCGGGCTTTCGGGCAAGAATCCAAAAGTAATTACGGCCCGGCTCGCCGATCACACTGTAGCTGTAATCGTCGGCGATATCGATCACCCAGTAATTTCCCCAAACAAAAGGCAGGAACGACGTAAAGCCCGGAGCAAAACGTACCTTAAGCTTGGCATTATTGCTCTTGTCGGCGATCTTGGCTTCGCCAACGGCCGTTTCCCCAGTCCCGTCTTTTTTCACGCACCGATTTACGACCTCGATGCGGCCGTTCTTCTTGAGGCTGTAGGTTGCCGTCGTATTCGCGATGCACTGCTTTTGAAAGCGATTTGGATATTTTGCTATCTCAAACCACTGCCCTTCGTACCGTTTCAGGTCAATTCCCGAAACAGGCTTTAGCTTGGCAGCCTTAGACTGGGCCAGGACAGATCCAGAGCTCAGCATCATTACAGAAAATAAAATTATGGTCTTCATTTCTTACTTCACCGCCAGTGAGAGGTTTCGCTAAATTAATACTAACGGATGCAATGCTCTATAATGGATGCAGAGATAGTTGTTAGTTGTTGTATGCCGATATACGAATACAAATGTCAGCAGTGCGGAGCGCACTTCGAAATACGTCAGAGCGTCTCGGACGACCCATTAACGAGCTGTGAAAAATGTCACGGCAAGCTCGAGAAGCAATGGTCGTTGTCGGGATTTCAGTTCAAGGGTGCGGGTTGGTACGTGACCGACTACGCCAGCAAGAAAGCGGATAAAAGTTCCTCGGGCCAATCAACCACAGGCGGCGAAAGCGCATCAAAGTCCTCGGACGACGCAAAACCGACGGCCCCGGCGGCCTCGGAAAAGACGCCAAAGCCCGCGAAAGAATGATCAGCGCACGTTATACGGCACTTCTCGCAATTATTAGCATCTGCGTGCTTGCCGGCCAGTCGTTTGCCCAATCGAACCGTAGTAACCGAGGAACGAACACCGAGGGGACGGTGATAGCGGTTACTGCCTTTCGCGAGGACAAAAAGACGGATCCGATCAAGATCGAGAACCTCTTTCTCTATGAGAACGGCGTCGAGCAAAAGATAAAGAACTTTGCTATTGACCCGAGTCCGTCAAAAATCGTGATACTCGTCGACAACTCGCAGACGCTGCAGACATCAATCGAAAAGATGCGTGCGGCGGCGATGGAATTTGCCTACGAGATCTTTGACGGCGATATGCTTTTTACGCTTGCCTACGACGAAAAGGCAGAGATCATTCAGGAATGGACTGACGACGCCAAAAAAATGGAGGCGTCCTTTGCAACATTTAGAAAAAAGGGTAATCCATACCTCTTCGACGCGATCAATATTACGATGAAAGAGGTCCTTCTTCCGCTGATGCCGGGCACGCGAAAGACGGCGATCGTCATCATCAGCGACGGCCTCGATCGCGGCAGCAAGATCACGTTCGATACCATGCTGTCCGAACTTCAGAACAATAACGTCACGGTTTACGGACTACAACTCCCCGACCGCACCGGCGGGGCCTATCGACGTGATAAGCCTAAAGCGGCGTCAGTTATGATGCGGCTCGCGGAGGAGACGGGTGGAAAGATCTGGCCCTTCGACGAAGCCCAGACAGCCGCCAAGGCGATCTGCGACGAACTGCGAAAGAACCGATATCTTCTCGCCTATTCTCCTGCCAACACGTCATCCTATGATGCCCGAAAGCTATTTCTTATCGCCGACGAAGGCATTTCGGTTCGCATGAAATCGGCTCATCCGCCCAACGTAAAATAGTCCGCGTTATTCCGTAACCGGTTCCTGTAGTGCCATTGACGTTTAAGAGTCAACGGCGTAGTATTTTCCTACCCCAAAAAAGGAGAGTAATCTGCAAA
>CAYSMU010000292.1:0-4596 GCA_964432145.1 uncultured Chloracidobacterium sp. | reverse complement strand
GCGATCGCGGCGATCGACATGCTCACCGCATCGACCGAGCTTCGCGACAAGCTGCAGGAAAACACGAGGTATTTCCGCGAGAAGATCGCCGGCATCGGGCTCGACGTGCTTCCAGGCGAGCATCCGATCGTTCCGATAATGTTTGGTGAGGCGATTCCCGCGGTGAGGATGGCAGAGGCATTGTTAGCGAGAGGTGTTTATGTGATCCCGTTCTCGTTTCCGGTCGTGCCGAAAGGGAAGGCCCGTATCCGAACGCAGGTCTCGGCCGGGCATTCGAAAGAAGATCTGGACTTTGCGATAGAGAAGTTTGCTGAGGCGAAGGCTGAGGTTGGAATATAAGTAAAAGGCGTGAAGATGTATATGATCCTCACGCCAATTAACTTTAACAGTTTGCGACTAATTGTTGTCGACAAATAGCTTGACCATTTCAGCGGAAGTTACCACGGGAACGACCTCAAAATCGACCAGGTCCCGCCAATTTTTGATCCATTCCTGCAAAAGGTTCGGATCGTCGGTTTCCATCACCTGAAAACACCGGTCCATTCCCACCTCGATCCAGCTATTTACGTAGCTCAAGCCTTCGGGCATGAGACGTCCGCTCTCCGCAAACCGTTTGTAAACGGGTGCGGGGTTACGGCCCTTAAAATGCTCGATGACCATGAAGAGCATAAACTAAGGTTCCAAGGGAATCCCATGGGTCCAGATCTCATACTCACTGAGATCAATGTCAGCATTCCAATAGACAGCGTAGCCTCCCTTTTCGATCTGGACAGACCGGAACAGGACGCCATTCTTGAGCGGCGCAAACATCTCACGTTCAAGTAGCGGCGTAACGTCGTATAGTCGTTTATCGGCGTTATTAAACTCAACCAGTAGTGTGTGGTCGTCTAGTGCTACTACTTTTTCTACTTTTGGCACCATGAACTAAGGCAGAGGCGGCAATTTCCTGAATTCCTGCCTATTCCACATTTAAATCAGATCAGTTTGATTTAGAGTTGCCCATTCAAGAACAAGCTTTTTAGCTCTTGCCGGCAAGTCTCCCTCGAACATTTCCAAGGTTTGTATGTCGAAAAGTCCTACAAACTCTCCGTAAACCGCGTGAAAATGGGGTGGTGGATGGTCGCCGAAGAACAGCTTTATGACTATTCCATAAAAGCGGGCGATCTCCGGCATACGTCGTTATGCTGCTACTGCCTGCTTGCTGATCGCGTCTTTTGCCTGCGAAGCTACCGCTGCAAACGCCTCGGGCTGCTTCACCGCCATATCGGCCAAGACCTTTCGGTCAAGCTCAATACCGGCAAGGCTCAGGCCATGAATGAACTGCGAGTATTTCATGTCGTTCAGACGGCAAGCCGCGTTGATGCGGACGATCCAAAGCTTGCGAAAATCTCGTTTTTTCAGCTTTCGGCCCGTGTAAGCAAAGTTCAATGCACGCTCGACCGACTCTTTGGCTGAGCGGTACAACTTCGACTTGGTTCCACGATAGCCCTTGGCCAGACTTAATATTTTTCTGCGCTTCTCAGTGCGCTTATTACCACGTTTTGCTCTTGGCATTTTTCTACTCCTTTCAGTCGTGAAAAGGCAAACGTTAGAAGTAAAAGGGAAAAATCAATGCGATCTTCGCAGGGTTCTACCTATTACCTTTTGCCTTTTACTTTATTAATCTCGGCCGTACGGCAGCATCTTCTCCACGCGCTTCTGATCGCCCTCGGACACTAACGCATCGATATCGAGGTTGCGTTTACGCTTGTTGGTCTTCTTCGTCAGAATATGACGTGCATGGCTGTGGCCGCGCTTGAATTTGCCCGAAGCTGTCGAGCGAAAACGCTTTGCCGCGCCCTTATGTGTTTTTAGTTTAGGCATAACCTTTCTCCTGTTAATAACTTACAGGCACTACTTAAAGTGTCTTCTAGAATATCTCGTCGTCAGCTTTTGGCTCGGCCACCGGCTTTTCAGTTGCCTTCTTTTCGGCCTTTTTCGCCTTTGCAGGCTCTTCCGCCTTGTTCGGAGCGACGGACGTATGTTTCGTCGTCGTCGGCACCTTGGCTTTCTTTGGCGAAAGGATGGTGAACATCTGATAGCCTTCCATCTTCGGTGCTACCTCGACATCGCCGTATTCAAGCAGGTCCTCGGTCAATCTTTTGAGGATCTTGGCCCCGAGTTCGCGGTGTGACATCTCGCGTCCGCGAAACGCGATCGCCGCTCTCACTTTGTCGCCCTCGCCCAGCCATTGGCGGGCGTGTTCCATTCGGTATTGATAGTCGTGATCGTCGGTGCCGGGGCGGAATTTGATCTCCTTGACCTGCACTGTGACCTGTTTCTTCTTTGCTTCGTGAGCTTTCTTCTTCTGCTCGTAAAGAAACTTGCCGTAATCGATGATCTTACAGACCGGCGGCTGTCCGTTCGGGGCGATCTCAACGAGATCGAGCCCGCGATTTCTCGCTTCCTGGATCGCGTCACGCGTATCCATTACTCCGAGCGTTCCCCCGTCCTCTAACACGACCCGCACCGACGGCACCCTGATCCGTTCGTTCGTGCGGTGCAACGGTTCACGGAACCGCGGCTTAAATCTATTTCCACCAAATCTTCTAGCGATAAGTGCCTCCTTTGTTAATTGCCTGTCTTAGAGACTGCGGCTCGCCTTTTCGGCCGCGATCTTCTCCTTGAACTCTTCCAGCGACATCGCACCGATATCGCCCTGTTTCCGCTCGCGAACGGCGACTTGGCCATTCTCGAGTTCCTGATCGCCGAGGATCAGCATATACGGGATCTTCTGCATTTGTGCATCCCGAATTTTAGCACCGATCTTGTCGGAACGGGTATTCGATTCCACCCGGAAACCTGCGGATCTCAGATCGGCGGCTATGCTGTCGGCATACTCATTGATACGGTCGGTGATCGGAAGCACCGCGACCTGCACCGGAGCTAGCCACAGCGGGAACGCCCCCGCGTAATGTTCGATCAGTACACCAAAGAACCTTTCGATAGAACCGAACAAGGCCCGGTGAATCATGAACGGGCGGTGTTTCTGATTATCTTCGCCCGTGTACTCAAGCTCAAAACGCTCAGGAAGATTGAAATCAAGCTGAATGGTTCCGAGCTGCCAAACCCGGCCGATGGCGTCCTCGATCTTGATGTCGATCTTAGGCCCGTAAAAAGCGGCCTCGCCCTCGATCCGTTCGTACGAGATCTCACGCTCCTTTAGAGCACTGGCAAGCTGCTCTTCGGCGGCCGCCCAATCTTCGTCAGTGCCGAGATAACCTTTATTTTCAGCCTCGCCGCGTACCGAAAGCTCGAATTTGACCTTGTCGAAACCATATGTCTCAAAGACCTTGATCGCGAAATCGAGACAATCGGCAACCTCAGCATGGACCTGATCGGGCCGCACAAAAAGGTGAGCGTCATCGACCGAAAATCCCCGCACACGCATCAGGCCGTGAAGTGTTCCCGAAAGCTCGGCACGATAAACCGTCCCCATCTCGGAATAACGCTGCGGCAGATCGCGGTATGAACGCGGGCTCGATTTGTAAATTCCGATGTGGAACGGGCAATTCATCGGCTTGAGCCGGTATTCCTCGTCCTCGATGCTCGTCGGAGCGTACATGGAGTCGGAATAGTTGCCCTCGTGCCCGCTGGTCACCCACAAATTGCGCTTGGCAATATGCGGCGTGAATACAAAGCTGTATCCGCGTTTCTCAAGTTCCTCTTTGAGAAGCCGTTCCATCTCGTTGCGGATGATGCCGCCCTTCGGATGCCAAAGGATCAGGCCCTGGCCGTAGTCGTCATCGATCGAAAAGAGGTCAAGCTGCTTGCCGAGTTTTCGGTGATCGCGTTTTTCAGCTTCTTCACGCTGCTTGAGCCACGCGTCGAGTTCTTCCTGAGTCGCGAACGCGGTGCCATAGATACGCTGCATCTGCTCCCGTTCGGCATCGCCTTTCCAGTAAGCGCCGGAAAGTGCCAATAACTTAAATGCCTGCAATTTGCCGGTGTGCGGCACATGCGGGCCGAGGCAAAAGTCGATGAACGGCGAATTATCGATGTAATAGACGCTAGCGGTCGAATCGACCTTTTCGTCGATCAGCTCGCACTTGAGCGGCTCTTCACGCTCCGTGAACATGTCCAGAATGCGTGCCTTATCGACGTCCTCGCGGCGGTAGGGAAGATTCTGCTTTGCCATCGCACGCATCTTCTTCTCGATAACCGGCAAATCTTCTTCGGTCAAATTTCGCGGGGCGATCACGTCGTAATAGAATCCGTATCGAGGATCTTCCATCAACGCCGGGCCGACGCCGAGCTTAGTGCCCGGGAAGAGGTCGAGTACAGCAGCTGCAAGTAGATGAGCGGTCGAATGGCGGATCAACTCCAGGCCGTCCGTCGAGGCGGCGAAGATCGGTTCGATCGAAAGAACTTCGTCCGTTGCGGTAAGTTCTTTATTCAGATCGACTTCCTCGCCATTCAGTTTAGCGGCAAGGGTCTTCTTCAGAACGTCGCGGTCAAACGCTTTTATCGCGTCCGCTACAGTCGCAGGCGCGGGAATAGACCGCTGATCTTGGCCAAATTTAATGTTCAGTTCGCTCATATCAAAGTAAATAGTAA
>CAYSMU010000291.1:0-4630 GCA_964432145.1 uncultured Chloracidobacterium sp. | reverse complement strand
GTTGGCTTCGACAAGTTTTCCGAGGACGAACCCGAGGTTGAACTTAACGTCACCATTACCGGGATTCAAGCGGAACAGCTTTCATCGCCTCCGAACACACACGATGAGGTAAAAACAGGGTCCAGGTTTCTGGCCAAATACGATCACAAAGGCTATCCAAGAGAAATGGTCCTTGAATTTCCGCCCGGATACCGTGCTTCCGTCGGACGGACCGCAAGCAACGATATCGTTTTGGATGACCCAAGCGTTTCGAAGATTCACGCGTCCCTGGGATATGCGGATGGGAATCTCATCGTGGCAGACACGGGATCGACAAACGGAACATTCATCAACGGCGAACGTATCGAGTACGGTAAGGCTATTCACGTAGATGAAACGGATACGGTTAAGTTCGGCAACGTTGAAATGAGATTTTCAAGATTGGAGCTACAAGGTCAGGATATTGCAAACCCCGTAACGCAAAGTCACAAGACCACGATCGCTATTGAAGGCTTCGAGTTTTCGAGTCGATCGGGATCGGATGATGACGAGAAAGCGGGACCCGAACCAGGTGTAGACGACACTGGCGAGTTCCCGCCGCGGTCGGTTCAGCAAGTTCCGTTAGATTCCGCCGTCGACTCGACAAACTCCACTGGTCCCGAGCAAGACGACAAAAGCCAACCCGCGTAAATGAGTTTCCTTATCTTCCTTATCGATTGGTCCTCGTGGAAACCCGAAAATCTCTTCGGCGGGCAGATACTTGAGCGAACGCCTGCTGGGCTTTCAATACTTTACATTATCGGAGTAGGGATCTTGATCGGTTCCCTTGTGCTGACGCTTCTCGAAAATCTCCGGCGCTCGAAGTTCGTTTTTGAAGCCGGCCTGCCGGCTGAAGTTGCCAAAAAGCTCTCGCTTTCGGTGGCGAATCGCGGGCTCCGTGTCTGGCATGTCTTTTTTGTATTGCTGACGGTCACCGTTTTCGGGTTTCAGGTCTACTGGACGTATTATGCGGATACGTCGAACGAGCAGTTCCAGGCATTGAGCTACAAGGATCTTCGAAATCGGCGAACCACGGCCGCAAGTCTGAGAGGCTGGATGCTCGACCGAACGGGTAAGCTGCCCAGCGCTCTCGCCTATTACAAGCTCGACGCCAGGGGCGATATAGTGCGCGGTTTTGCGCTTGAAAAAGAGATGGCTCACCTGCTCGGCACCGAGCGTGGTACACCGGGACTCGAACGTACTCTCTACAAACGTCAGGCCGATCCAATGCCTGAAGCCTGGGAAGTGCTAACGCGGATCAAGAGGCCGCAGGACGAGCAAAAGGACGTCAGGGTAACCCTCGATCGGGATCTGCAGGCATATATCGCAAATCAGTTAGACGGCAAGAAGGGGGCGATCGTCGTTTTAAATCCTCAGAACGGCGACCTTCTCGCAATGTACTCAAACCCGTCCTATAGTCTCGACGAGGCACAATCGCTTGAGGACTATCTGCGGCTCGAAGGTAACAAACGCGATAATCCGCTGCTAAATCGCGCAACACGGGAATTCTATGTCCCCGGCTCGACATTCAAGACCTTTACGATGATCGCGGCGTTCCGTGCCGGTAAACAGAACGCGGTTTTTCCTAGCTATCCGGGTGGATTTGTCCCACAACGGGGATCCCGGCCGATCGTCGACGCAACGCAAAAACTGCAGCCGGACGGCACGGTTACCGGAGCCTGCGATGGCGGCTGCCAGGAAAAGGACATTACCTTCGCGTACAAAGTCTCAAGCAACCAATATTTCGCTCAGCTTGCGATCGAACTAGGTCGTGAACGCCTGCGTGAGACGGCGGCTCTTGTCGGAATAGCTCCGGTAGATTTTCCCAATGACGCCTTGATCCAAAGGTTCTTTCCCTCCGTTTGGAACACAAGCAGCCCGAATATTGCGAGTTCATTAGCACCTCAGCAGTCGACTATCGTAACCGGAAAGGATATTTCCCTTTATGATCTCGGCATTGAGGGCATGGGACAAGGATATGCCGGCCAGATGACGCCGTTCCAAATGGCTTTGATCGCGGCGATCCCGGCAAACATGGAGGGTAAGTTGATGAAGCCCCGCATAGAAGCCGACCAGCCCCCGCAGGCATTTGCTCAGGTACTTACTCCTCAGCAGGCAGCCGCGGTCCGAAATATAATGTCCACCGTTACCGAGGAGCCCGGCGGAACCGGAACAGTGATCTCGGCGAAGCTTTCGGGAACCGGAATCCGAACAGGCGGAAAAACCGGAACAGCGGAAAAACTTGCTCCGGAGTACGACGCGGCCGGGAAACTCAAGACGACCAAGAAGCGGCGAAAGAACGCCGCCGGTGAGTGGGAAGACTATTTTGTCCCGAACATGTATGAAAGAACTGACAGTTGGTTCATCACGATCGCTCCGGTCGAACGTCCCCAGGTCGCGATAGCGGTGGTCGTTGAAGGGGGTGGATTTGGTGCGAGGACGGCCGCCCCGATCGCCGCGAATGTGATCCTGAAGGCTCGTGACCTGGGTCTTCTTGGAGATCAATACAAGCCGAGGGCACCCGCGTCACGTCCTCCGCCGAAAAGGAATAAGTAGTCATTACCGTGAAGAACCGCACCTCGTCACATTTCTTTATTCTTGTTTTGATCGTGCTCGTTACGGCGATCGCTCACTACTCCATCTACTATGGTGCGCTGATCCGCGGATACGAGACGTCAGGTATTACCGCGGGCCGAAACCTGCTGCTGCTTACGATCCTTGCGTTTCTTCCGGTTTTATTGAAGCGTCTCGTCAGATTTGACGGGAATTGGACGTTATACACTTCCGCGATACTGTTTTTTTCGATCGGCCTGACCGTACAGTACCGACTGTTCAGCGATCCGGAGTATACATCGCGAAAGGATAAGGCGGAGGCCCGTAAGGAAAAGATCAAGGTTCTCCAGAGGCATTATATTCAGGAGAACTATACCGCGGAGAAGAAACAGATCATGGGCCTCCCGGCGACGCCGCCGTCTCCGGTTGATCTGTCGGCGGAAACGCCCCGTCCCGCACCTGAGGAACTATCCGGCGTGCTTCTCTCGGGCCGAACGATCAATCCCATTTTGGGTATTATTGGCCTGGTTGTTGCATTCATCGTTCTCCGCCGAGGCGATATTCTCGAACTTCTGCAAAAGAACGGCTTTTTGATCGTACTGCTGACTTTGGGCCCGCTGTTCTTTGCGGCGATATGGTCGAGAGCCGGCAAATTCGGTGGGAATCTTACGCCATGGGAACTAGCAAAGATCCCGTTTCTAGTCGGCTTTGCCGCTGTTCTTGCCGTTCTTTACAAAAACCTTGCCCGAACTTACTGGGGTGTTCCTCGCGCCAAGGACGCCCTGCCTTTGGTGTTTATGGCCGTCCTGCCATTCCTTCCATTCTTTGTGCTGAAGGATTTCGGCCAAATGATGGTCTTTAGCGCGGTCTACGCGACTCTTTATCTGATCGCGGTACGCCGTATAATGCAGCGTCTCGTGTTGGTCGGCTCGGTACTACTGGCCGTTT
Source organism: uncultured Chloracidobacterium sp. (assembly GCA_964432145.1). Taxonomy (GTDB): domain Bacteria; phylum Acidobacteriota; class Blastocatellia; order Pyrinomonadales; family Pyrinomonadaceae; genus OLB17. The sequence goes on along the minus strand of CAYSMU010000291.1, from coordinate 1,111 downwards.
CCATATTGGTCGTTGGAGCCTTGCCCGAGTCCACGCAGGCAAAGATCCCGCTCCTGCCGACTATCGCAGCGCCGGTACGAGCGATCTTACCCGACAGGATCCAGCAGCGATTCCACCTATGGCTGGACGGCTTTAACCCGCCGACCCCGGAAACGTCATGGTGGAAAGCGGATTATGATGAATATTACAAAAAGCTGGTTGAAAAAGATCCCAATTTACCGCAAATGCTCGCCGAAGATCCGGATCTTCAGAAAACGATAAACGTCGACGCATGGTTCGATGTACTTGCGTTTCAGCCCGCTCAGGCGACGTTCGGCCTGGCATCCGGCGGCACAACAGGACGCGGTCTCGGCCTCGGCTATCCGGAACTGATCCCTGTCGCCGATTCCGATTACATTTTTGCCGCGATCGGGGAGGAACTTGGAATCTTTGGCGGACTATTGGTCACCCTTGCTCTCATTGTATTTGTCAGCGCCGGCGTAAGAACGGCCCGAGATTCGCGGGACATGTTCAGCAAACTTTGTTCCATCGGGCTGGCCTCCTTCATCGGCTTTCAGGCCCTGGTCAATATTGGCGGGATCACACGGGCTCTACCCATGACAGGTATCACACTTCCCTTCGTGAGCCATGGCGGTTTCAGCCTGATCACGAGTCTAACTATGCTCGGTATGCTTATGGCGTTCTCGCATCGTAACAGTGTTGACAAACGGAAGGATGAGTTTAAGGTGACATCTGACGCTGGTTAGTGCAAACTATCGAAAATGACCGGGATGGACACTACTCTTCATATTTCCTCTGCCTCGATCAGCGACCGAGGCCTTAGCGAAAAACGACCGCAAAACGAAGACTCATTTCTCGAAATGCCGCAGTGCGGCATTTTTGCCGTCGCGGACGGCGTTGGCGGGGCCCAGGCCGGCGAGGTGGCGTCGCAGATGGCGATGGAACTCCTGGGCGAGGCGTTTACAAATCTTGGCGCAGGCAACGATGCAGAGTCGGCCTTGCGGGCCGCGATCGGACAGGCAAACTCGGCTATTTATCAAATGGCCCAGGAACTTCCCCAACTATCCAGCATGGCCACTACCGTGGTCGCATTGCACCTTTCGGGCGAGAT
>CAYSMU010000290.1:0-4652 GCA_964432145.1 uncultured Chloracidobacterium sp. | reverse complement strand
AATCGTCGATCGAAATGGCGTTGTTCGAGCTTATGCGGGACGCCAGGCACGAGCAATTCAAGGAAATTCAAGCGTTAATAAAGTAATTGGAAAAACAGGCTGTCGGCTGTCAGCTATCGGCCATCAGCTAATTTTTAATGGACCTATTATCTTCACTCAATCCCCAACAAGCCGAGGCAGTTAAGGCGACTGACGGGCCGCTGCTGATCCTCGCGGGTGCCGGCTCGGGCAAAACCCGAGTCATTACGGTGCGCATTGCGTATCTCATTGCCGAAAAACAAGTTCCTCCGCACAATATTCTCGCTGTCACTTTTACCAATAAGGCGGCGGGAGAAATGCGGTCGCGAGTCGAGGAGCTTCTGAAGGGCCGGAAGCTGCAATCCGCGCCGCTCATTTCGACCTTTCACAGCCTTTGCGTCCGGATACTGCGACAGGATATAGAGCTTCTTGACGAGGGCTATAAGAAGTCGTTCACGATCTACGACACAGACGACTCGCAAAAGGTCGTCAAGGCGTGCATCAAAGACCTCGGGCTTGATGAGAAACAGACAAATCCCCGATATGTCCGGAACGCGATCAGTTCGGCCAAAAACCGCGGCGAAGATCATGAGATGTTTGCGTCAAAGGTGGAGTACGGCGATGAAAAGAAAGCGGCGGTCGCCAAGGTCTTTAAGATGTACGACGAACGGCTCAACACCGCTAATGCTCTCGATTTTGACGACTTGCTGATAAAGACCGTAAAACTGCTTCGCAAGTCGCCCGAGACCCGTGAAAAATACAACGAGCGATTTAAGTACATACTGGTCGACGAGTATCAGGATACGAACGCCCTACAGTTTGCACTGATTAGTTTTCTGACCGAGAAACAGCAGAACATCTGCGTCGTCGGCGATGATGCCCAGAGCATTTACGGGTTTCGCCAGGCCGATATACGAAATATTCTGGGGTTTGAGGAACATTTCCCTAATGCAAAAGTCATTTTGCTCGAGCAGAATTACCGCTCGACCCAGACGATCCTCGACGCTGCCGATGCGATCATAAAGAACAACGTCAACCAAAAGAAAAAGAAGCTCTGGACGGCGAACCCCGGCGGCGAGCGTATTTTCTATTACCAGGCGTACGACGGCGACGGGGAAGCTCGATTCGTCGCTTCCAAGATAGAGGAACACCAACGCCGCAGCTTGAGGGACCGTATAGCGGTTCTCTACAGGACCAACGCTCAATCGCGGCTATTCGAAGAAGCTCTTCGCCGGATGCGGATCGAGTACAACATTGTGGGCGGCTTTTCATTCTACGAACGCGCGGAGGTCAAAGACATTATCGCCTACCTTAAGTTGGCGATGAATCCCTTCGACGATATCGCTTTGCTGCGCGTGATAAATACACCTGCCAGGGGACTCGGTAAGACCAGCCTTGATGAGATAAGCCGGCTCGCCAAGTCAAACGGAGCTTCGCTGTGGATGACCATTGCGGCCGCTGCCGACCCTGAGTATTCCCAAGGCATGAACTTGACGCCGCGAGCGAAAGAGGCATTTCGCGCGTTTCGCCGGGTCATCGAGAGCCTGATCAAAAAGGTCAACGAGTCCACCGGTTCGGAACGTCCGGTTTCAGAGGTGGTGATCGCGGCCATTGAGGATACCGGTTACGCGAACGCACTTCGAACGGAGAATACCGACGAATCTCAGGCTCGTCTCGAGAACCTCGAGGAACTGGTCAACGCGGCCGTCGACTATGACCGTCAGGAGGAGAACGGACTGCGCGAATTTATCGATCACGCCGCTCTGACCTCGGATACCGACAAATATGACGGCACCGCTCCCGTTACATTGATGACAGCTCACATGGCTAAGGGGCTCGAATTTCCAGTGGTCTTTCTTGTCGGGCTCGAGGATGGCATCTTTCCGCATTCGCGTTCAATAAACGACGCTAAAGAACTCGAAGAAGAACGCCGCCTCGCATATGTCGCGATCACGCGGGCGGAAAAGGTGCTTTACGTTACGCACGCGATGCGACGCCGAACCTATGGCGAAGAGATCGCCGCGGAGCCGTCGCAATTCCTGAACGAGATGCCGCTCGAACTTATTGACGATCTCTCGACCGGCTCTTCGTGGCTCTCCTACGCACGAAGCTCGACTGCCATGACCGCCAAAGCGACGCTCAGCGCTCTGAAAGGCGATACCGCACCGCCGAGCCCGCGAAATGTGTATGCGGGAAAGACTTACGACAGTGCTGACGCGGTGGCTGAGTTTTTCAAGAAGCGGGGAATGGAACCGCCGCCTCTTACCAAATACGAAGAACGGACCCAGACGCACCACGATGCGGTGCCGTCCGCCAGACCCATTTCAACGACTCAAACTGCCTTTGACCGCCTGAAGGCAGCCGGAAGCTCGTCAACTCCCGGTGCGTCTGCGTCGGAGAAGGGCGGTTTGGTGCCGGGAGTCCACGTACGTCATGAGAAGTACGGCCGAGGACTCGTCCTTCGCCGCGAAGGAGCAGGCGACAATGTGAAACTGACGGTGAGTTTCCCGGGCTTTGGACAGAAGAAACTCATAGAGAAATTTGCCAATTTGCAGAAAGACTGAACAAGGAGCCTTTCGCGGGCGTAATTCGAGAAAGTATGAAAAACACGATCGCCGGCATCATCGCCATTAGTCTATTGATCTTTTTCGTCCTTGGCTGCAGCAATATCAATCCATTTGCTGAAAAGACGACTAACTCCGGTAACCGGTCCACTGCCAACTCAAACAAGTCTCTTACCGATAAGGCGGTCGATACTGCCGTGGGCGAACAGAAGATCGGTATTCCGGAGTGTGACGAGGTGATGGATCTGCTCGCTGCCGAGCTGAACAATCCGGACGACGGGTACATTGTCAAGGCCGGTAAGGCCATTGTTGTCAATCAGATACGCGACACGATCAAGCGCAGTATCGAGGAGAACAAGGGCGACAAGGTCGAACTCGCAAAGAAGTGTACTGAGGCGAAGGCCGAACTGGAAAAGGCGAAAAAAGAACAGTCGAATAAATAATTTAGATGTTGCAGGAGGCAAGATCCACGCACAATATCTGTCCGTGGCGTTGCACAGATACGATGACATCCTGCACTAGAGACGCGATTCTGGTCAGATCTTTGACAATCTATCTGCCTGATAAAAACGGGTGACTAGTTGCCTTGCTCCTCGCTTGCGAGCTTAGCGGTCCATTCGCTCGTTGGGTAACGGCGTTTGAGCAATGCCGCCATTTCATCGCGAAGTTCTTCATTATTACCGCATCCGTATTTGGTCCATCCGTTGGCCTCGATCATGATGTAGAGAGCCTCGGGTACCCGGCGGTCGGTCGGTGCAGCCTTGGCCCATGCCATAACCTTGCCGGCGAGAAATTTGGGAGCGTCACCAGTTTCTTTGATCCGCTTTCGCTCGGTTTGGGCGGCGTGGCTTTGGGCGGCAGTCAGGAATGCGGGCCTCGGCGGCAATCTCCGCGGGCGCTCTTCGTTGGCCAAGTCGTCGTACTCGGTGTCATACGGCTCGCACCACCAATCATCCGAGGACCATTGTTCCTGCTCGTTGTTGTCTTTGCCGAGGCCGGTCTCGATATAAGGGCTCAGGAGCGGGTTCTTCAGGACAAAGTAAAGCAGAGCCGCTTCGCGGGCGGCCGGCGTTTTTGCAGCGGTTACCTTTTCAAGCAACGGGGCGAGTTCAGGACGGTATTTGGCCAATTCGGGGGTCATTCTGTTCAGAGTTACCGCGTCGTTGACGAGAAATGCCCGGGTCCAGATGGCGATCACAAACCGCTCTCTCATATAGTCAGGCAAAGCGGGCGAGTGCATCACCTGGATCAGCGAAGCAGTCGGGAAATGCTGGTTGAAAACCTCAATGGTCTCGTCATCGAACATCAGTCGCTCTTGCCATAGGGTTTCCTCGCGGTATCGCTCCTCGATCTCCTTTTCGTATGCCTCGCGGCCCTCGGTATTTGTTTCAGGATCGTACCAGGATTTTTGCTGAGTGATAAACTCCTCGATAGTTCCGACATCACCGTTGAAATCAAACGCGAAGGGCCGTTTTAGCGAATACTTGAGGTAGTCCTCGAGCGTCTCGGCCATGTTCAGCCGCAGTGCCATCACGGAATTTCGGGCCGAGATCGGCAGGCGATCGCCGAGATCGAGCATTTCATCGAGAAGTTTCTTGGCATCCGATGTTTTGCCCTGCTGAAGCAAGATCCGGGCGCGATGGAACGATATGGTTGGGAAGGCGGCGGACGAACGGCCGATGTTGGCCGCGGCGTCCATGATTCGAGCAAGCTGAGCTGAGGATCTATCGGCCTTTGAGATCGCGGTCATAAGCCAGAGATCGGAATTCCCGGCCTTATATCTTTCGAGCGAATGAAGGTAAGCCTCCGGACCCGGAGTTTGATAGGTGTAGAGCCAATCGGTCAGGTCGTCCTGTTTGAGAAAGGCCGGTAAGAGTGACGGCGAGAGTGTCTCGCTGCCCCAATAACCGCCTTCGTAGCTCGACTTCTGATTGGCGGTGAAGCGACCGGCATACGCGTTTTGACGCATCTCTCGAACGCGTTTCTTCATTTCGTCATCGAGCGGCGAACCAATGACCCTTGCGGCTTCGGCGATCGCCTCGTCATCATTTGCATCGGGCCGGATGAAGA
>CAYSMU010000289.1:0-4655 GCA_964432145.1 uncultured Chloracidobacterium sp. | reverse complement strand
CTTCTTTAGAATGGCCTTCATCTCGATCGGGGCCATCCAGTTATTTGTTGGTCCGGCGTCACCCTTGGCACGAGAGCAGATGTAGGTGCGGTCCTCGACGCGGGCAACATCCGAGGGGTGCGACCGTGCCAGAAAACTATTTGGCCGCTTCTCGGGGTTTAGCTTGACAAAAGTGCCGCTGTCGACCATTTCCTGGCAAAGACGGTCATATTCCCATTCGGTACCGTCGCACCAATGAACGTTGTCGGGCTTACATAGCTGCACAGCCTCGGTGACAAATTTAATAAGTTCTTCGTTCGTTATAGAAGAAGGTATGTTAACGTCCGTCATAAAATTGGTTTCTCCAATTAATATTTTAAGAAAATTCGTGTGAAAAGATAACAAACGGGCAATAAGCCTCGCTTTTCGCCGTTATTTCATTACCTTATCACGCAATAATCGATTTGTTAACGGTTAAGGAATAGTTAACCGATTCTTATTATATGTTCCGCATACGGATGGGCCCAGAGGTCCATTATTGTGCAACAACTTCCCACCCTCAACGACTTTTCCCGAGTGTCCGGTTTTTTGCCTCTTTTCCCACAGCGTAATACAGTTCAATTTCTCCATCCATGCCCGTAAATGCACTATTTGCAATAGTTGACCCTTCGTCCTTTTTTGCGGCCATAGATCTTTAATAAAAATGCGTATTACAATCGTCGCCACGAGTAGTACTCAGGAGTACTCACAACCACTGAGTACTACCAGATCTTGTCCCTGCGGACACAGGATCTTGCTGATCTTAGGTAGAGCATCGCGACATACTAGCAGAATCGCGCATCGAACTAAATACCGATCTTCCGCTAATGTCGCATATCGCCGATAAAGTGCCAGTGGTTTTTGTTGCCCCTGTGAAAATTTTTCGGTATGATTGAGAGGTGCAATTTCGTCTCATTTCTGAAAATACTCCAAAAGGCGACCAACCCGAGGCAATTCGCCAATTGGTCGACGGCCTGAACGCGGGTGAGCGTGATCAGGTGCTGCTCGGTATAACGGGCAGCGGGAAAACCTTTACGATCGCGCATGTCATCGAACAAACCCAACGGCCCGCACTGGTGCTTGCGCACAACAAAACTCTCGCAGCTCAGCTTTATCAGGAGTTCAAGACCTTTTTCCCGGACAATGCGGTCGAGTATTTTGTTTCTTATTACGACTACTATCAGCCTGAAGCATATGTTCCGGCCGCGGATCTCTACATAGAAAAAGAGGCGACCGTTAATGACGAGATCGACCGGCTGCGGCTGTCGGCCACGCGTGCGTTGTTCGAGCGGCCCGACGTGATCGTCGTCGCATCCGTTTCGTGCATTTACGGCCTTGGCGACCCGGACGCTTATTACGGAATGCTGATCTTCGTCGAGCCGGGAATGAAGCTCAAACGCGACGAGTTCCTGCAAAAACTTGTCGAACTGCAGTACGAACGCGTGAATGTAGATTTTGAACGCGGATCATTCCGTGTGCGGGGCGACGTCGTCGAGATTTATCCGAGTTATCAGGAAAACGCTTACCGCGTCGAGTTTTGGGGTGATGAGATCGATTCGATCTCGACGATCGACCCATTGCTCGGCGAGGTCCTGCACAAACACGAATCGCGGCTTCCGATCTACCCAAAGACGCACTATGTGATGTCGAAGCCCGTGATCAAGCGTGCCGTGCAGACGATCAAGGCAGAGTTGGAAGAGCATGAGAAGTTCCTCGTCGAGGAAGGCAAGGTCGTTGAGGCTCAGCGACTGCATCAGCGCACGATGTACGACCTCGAGATGATCAAGGAAATGGGATTTTGCCGCGGTATCGAAAATTACTCGCGACACCTTACGGGCAAAAAGCCGGGCGAGCCGCCTCCGACACTGCTCGATTACCTGCCATCGAACGCACTGATGATCATCGACGAGTCACATCAGACCGTGCCGCAGCTCGGGGCGATGTTCAAGGGAGATCAGTCACGAAAGGGAACATTGGTCGAGTACGGCTTTCGCCTGCCTTCGGCAAAAGATAACAGGCCGTTGAATTTTGACGAGTTTGAACAGCGACGCGGGCAGACGATCTACGTTTCGGCGACGCCGGGGCCATTCGAGCTGGAACGATCGCAGGGCGAGGTAATCGAGCAGATAATCCGTCCGACCGGTCTGCTCGATCCGGTCGTCGAGGTGAGGCCCGTAAAGGGCCAGATCGACGATCTGTTGGAAGAATGCCGACAACGTGCCGAACGCAATGAGCGTGTGCTGGTCACAACGCTCACAAAGCGAATGGCGGAAAACCTGAGCGAGTATTTTGCCGAGGTGGGCGTCAAGGTAAGCTATCTGCACAGCGATATTCACACGCTCGAACGCATCAAGATACTTCGCGATCTGCGAAGAGGCGAATTTGACGTGCTGGTCGGCATCAACCTGCTTCGCGAAGGCCTCGATCTGCCGGAGGTTTCGCTGGTCGCCATCCTCGACGCGGATAAAGAGGGTTTTCTGCGAAGCGAGCGTTCGCTGATACAGACCATGGGCCGCGCCGCCCGAAATTCCGAGGGCAAGGCGATACTCTACGCCGATAAGATCACCAGATCGATGGAGTATGCGATTAGCGAGACCACGCGGCGACGAAAGATACAGGAAGAATACAATAGCGAGCACGGGATCACTCCGACAACGATCATTAAGTCAATTGATGCGACTCTGGTCACCGCGTATGAGGCTGATTATTTCAAGGTTCCCCTGGACCTCGATAAGTTTGAGGAATATTCGCCTAAGCAGCTAAAGGAAACGATCCAACAACTCGAGGCCGATATGCGGAACGCCGCCAAGGAAATGAAATTCGAACAGGCGGCTGAGATCAGGGATCGATTGAAATATCTCAGGGAACGCCAATTGTCGGTGGGTTGAAGGGTCTCTTGCTCTTGATCAATTTTTCACGAAACCGTAGCTGATCAGCACCATATCTTCGTCACGGATCAGGCCGATTCCCGGCGCATAATACTTAAATTCCCTTTCCTTTGGCTTCAAAGCATTGCTTTTTTCTTCTGTTTTTAGGCAATCCGTAAATGTTCCGGCAGGAGTCTTTATCGTTTCTTCGATGCTGACGATCTCCGCCCGATCCATCGCCACGCCCGGCGCAATTTCCTGAAAATACCTTGAGCCCACGAGAGCAATGCCCGGCATTGCTATGCCCGCACGGTTCTTTCCTTCCGCTATCCAGGAGCCTTCGTGACCTGTAATAGTGCCGTTTGAATAAATGTCAACGTCTTCGCCGAAATAGAAGATGCTGTTGGTGTTTTTGCAGACCGCAAAGAAATTTCGTGAGATCTCGACAGTCTTTCCGTTCTCGGACTCATTCTCCTCAACCACGCGAGTCTCGACGTTATTGATCCTTTTCGTTTCATTGAGGACGGTTATCACCAGCCGGCCCCCGTTCGAGTCCTGAAGAATTAACTGAAAGCCCGGTTCGAGTATGAAATAGCGGTTACGCCCCGTTGAGGCGAACACACATGAATCGGTATCGAACTTATCGGTATAGGTTTTTGTTTGGGCGAACGAAGAGGGCCAGAACAGAAGTATTGCCCCGAAAATAATGAATATTCGCTTCATGAGATCCTCCAAACAAGTTTCACGAGCCCAGGTCCCAGTTCTTAGTTTACGGCATCACCGTACCACAATACGGCGCGGTTGAACACATATTCTGGCCGCGAGACATATTTCTCGTTGCCGAGACGCAGGTTCATTCGGAAGGGCAGTTCCTGTATAATCGTCGTCATGCAGGTCAAAACGCAACGCGAGGACCTAGAAAACTATCTCACCGACGCCAGCAATATGCAGGGCGGCAATGCCGAGCGCTTGTTCATACCTGAAACGGCGGGCGAGATCGCGGAAATTCTGCGCCAGGCGAATGAAAAGGGAATTGCCGTAACGGTTTCCGGTGCGCGTACCGGAACGGTCGGCGGTGCGATCCCGTTAGGTGGCTACGTCATGTCGATGGAGCGGCTCAATAAGATCGTCGAAATAGACAATGAACGGAGGATCGCGGTAGTTCAGCCCGGCGTTATTCTCGGCGACCTGCAAAGGGCGGTCGAAGCCGAGGGCCTTTTTTATCCGCCCGATCCGACCGAATGGAGCTGCCAGATAGGCGGCACTGTCGCGACCAACGCTTCAGGTGCCAGGAGCTTCAAGTACGGAGCGACGCGTGAATACGTAAACCGGATCAAGGTCGTTTTCGCAAATGGCGATGAGACGTCGATCTCGCGGGGACAATTCGTCGCCAACGGTGACAACAACTTGACGGTCAGGACAAACAACGGGGCTTCGATCACATTCAAAACGCCGACCTACGAGCGACCGAAGGTCAGAAAGAATGTCAGCGGCTATTTCAATGCCCAACCGCTCGACGCGATCGACCTTTTTATCGGCAGCGAAGGCACGCTCGGTGTAATAACGGAGATAGAACTCCGGCTATTGGAGAAGCCGGAGAGTTTCTTCAGCGGGATCGTGTTTTTTGAGAATGGGGGTGATCTGCTTGATCTTGTAGGTTCAGCCAAAGAACGGTCATTTGAGACACGCACGAAGGAGGCCAGCGGACACGCGATCGATGCGGCCCTGATCGAGTATTTCGACGGCAACGCATTGAAATTCATCTCCGAA
>CAYSMU010000288.1:0-4663 GCA_964432145.1 uncultured Chloracidobacterium sp. | reverse complement strand
GAATAAAACACGGGAACAGCCAACAGCGTGAGCAGGAGACACAACGACTGGCCGCCCACGACCAGGATACCGATCGAGCGGTTCGTCGCAGCTCCGGCACCTGTACCGAGAATGAGCGGTATCATACCGGCGATGAGGGCCAACGTGGTCATAAGGATCGGGCGAAGCCGGTCGCGGTTCGCCTGAATGATCGCGTCATAACGCCCCATACCGTGCGCTCGCAGCGTGTTTGTATGATCGATCTGGAGGATAGCGTTCTTTTTAACGATCCCGAATAGAAGCAAAATTCCAAGGGCCGAGAATATGTTCAGCGTCTGTCCTGCGATGGCGGTCGATAGAAGTGCGAACGGCACCGAAAGCGGCAATGTGATCAATATCGTCACCGGATGAATGAACGACTCGAACTGCGCCGCAAGGATCAGATACATAAAGACGAACGAAAGAAGAAACGCGTACAAAAACGCATCGTACGCCTTGGCCAATTCCTTCGACTGGCCGGTAACGCCTGTAACGTATTCCGCCGGCATCTTAAGTTCGGCGGCAAATCTCTCTATCTTTGCAACGGCGTCCGACTCTGAGGCGTTCGGCGGCAATCCGGCCGAGACCGTTACCTGACGCTGCCTGTTCAGGCGATTGATCGACGACGGTGATACGCCTTCATCGATCTTAATGACCCGTTCGAGATCGACCGTGCCGCCATTTGAAGAGGCCACGGTAAAATACTTGAAGTTGCTGCGGTCACGCCGGTAAGCCTCCTCGGCCCGGACGACCACGTCGTATTGCTTCGAGTTCTCGCTGTATGTTGACGTGATCTGGCCCGCCGAAAGGATATTCAGTGCCTGCGCGACATCGCCGGCCCGGACCCCGAGATCGGCCGCTTTCACGCGATCGATGACGACACGGATCTCGGGGTTGCCGACCTCAATAGATGTGTCCGGATCGCGATATATCGGCTCTTGTTTCATCTTCTCGACGATCGCGTTGGCGTAGTCGGTCAATTTCACCATGTCCGGACCCGCAATATACATTCCGACGCTCGAACCGCCGCGGCCGAGGCCGATGCTGCCGGCGATCGATGACGACGCGGAGACCGTTACCTGGTAGTCTTTTGACGAATATTTCCTGGCGATCTGCCGCGTCTGATTGATAAGGTCCGCCTGCGATCTCTTTCGCTCGCCGACCGGCAGCAAGGCGACATTGATGAAGCCGTTGTTCGACCCGGAGCCGCGGCCAAATCCGGCGAGAACCAGCGTGTTCCTGACGCCCGGAACCTCTGCCCGAATGTCGCGGGCGATACGGTCGAGTATCGACTGCGTGGCCGAGAGCGACGTCCCCTGAGGCCCGCGTACATTTACCTGAAACAACGACTCATCCTCATCCGGAAGAAAAGCCATACCGACAAACTTGTATAGCGGAACGATCGAGGCGACCGTCAGTATGCAGATCAGCACGACCGCCCATCTAAACCTCATCGCCAGACGGAGCAGCCATGTATAACCGCGGTCGATCTTGCTGTAAAACCAACCTGACTTTGAATCGTGGCCAGTGATCACTGGTCGATGGTCATTGGCATCAGAAGATCCCGGGTTATCGTGATATTCGATTTCCTCGTGACGACGGTCGACTGACGACCGGCCGCCGTTTTTCCGCTTGATCCACCTGGCCGCGAGCATCGGCGTGAGGGTGAACGATACTATAAGCGAAACCGCGATCGCCGCCGCGGCGGTCAGGCCGAACGACGACATGAATCTTCCGACGATGCCGGTCATAAAACCGACCGGAATAAAAACCGCGAGCAGCGACAGCGTCGTGGCAAGAACCGCAAGGCCGATCTCTTTTGTTCCCTCGATCGCCGCCTGGTACGGGTCCATCCCCTTTTCCTCGACAAAGCGGTAGATGTTCTCGAGGACGACGATCGCGTCGTCGATAACGATGCCGACCATGAGCGTCAGGGCAAGCATTGTCATCTGATTGAGCGAATATCCAAGCGCCGCGATCGCCGCGAACGCGGCAATGATCGAAACAGGTATGGCGAGGGCCGCGATGATCGTCGACCGGAAATTCCACAGGAAAAAGAACACGACGATGGCGGCAAAAAGGCCTCCGAGCAATAAGTGCTCTTCGATCGCGGTCAGCGAATTCTGAATGAACTCGGACTGGTCGCGGATCAGGGCGATCTTGAAATCGGCAGGGAGATTGGGAATGATGTTCGCCATTCGCGATTTCACGTTATTGATAACTGCGATCGTGTTCGCACCCGCCTGTTTGCGAATACCGACCGAAACCGCTGGGACGCCGTCAAGCGACGCTGCGGAACTCGGTTCGCCGCCGGTCTTCTCAACACTGCCGATATCCTTGATCTTGATCGGAAAGCCGTTTCGCGTTGTGATAACGATGTCATTGAACTGATCGACCTCGGTCAGTTTGCTCATCGTGCGCACGCCCAGCGTGCGGCGGCCCTCGATCAGGTTTCCGCCCGGCATCTCTTGATTCTGCGAGCGGATCGCCGACGTAACGTCGGTTACCGGAATATTAAATGCACGCAGCCTGTCCGGGTTGACATTTACGCGTATCTGCGGCGAACGGCCGCCCCACATAAAGACCTCGCCGACGCCGTCGGCACTTTCGATGCGTTTCTGGATGAGCAGTTCGACCTGCTCGGTCAGCTCCATCACGTTTCGCGGAGCGCTGATGGTGTACATCAGGATCGGCTGCGAATCCGGATCGCTCTTTTGAGCAGATGGCGGGTCGGCCGAGTCCGGCAGGCGTCCCGTCACATTGCTGAGTTTTTGCTGTATTTCCTGGAATGCTACGTCAGGGTCTTTTTCCAGATTAAACGTAAGCGTTACGTTCGAGCGGCCCCGCTGCGAACTCGACCGCATCTCCTCTACACCAGGCACGGTGTTTAGGGCCTCCTCGAGCACGTCGGTGATCTCGGTCTCGATCTCCTCAGGGGCTGCACCGGGATTGCTCACGCCCACCTATATGGTTGGAAGATCTATCTTAGGGAAGCGATCAACGCCTAACGTGAAAAAGCTAAATCCCCCAACGACCGTCAAAAACATTACGATAACGGTCGCGAAAACCGGACGATGAACACAAATTTCAGCAAGCCACTGCATAGAACTCCCTGCTAAAAACTAACCTTTGCCCCTTCGTACAATTGTTCCAGATTGCTCGTCGCAACCGTCTCGTCGGGTTCGACGCCCGAGAGTATCTGTGTGTACTCGCCTTCCTCAGAGCCGAGCTGTACGACACGCAGCTTGACCAGCCCGTCCTGGATCACGAAGACGCGGTACGACTGCGTGCTCTGATCGTTAAAAATAGCGGTCTTGGGAACGAACACACCTTTCCCGCCGCCCTCGCGTGTGATGCGTGCGGTGGCGAACATTCCCTGCCGCAGAGCGTTGTCGCCATTCTCGACCGTTGCCTCGACGACCGCCGACCGGGAAACCGGATCGACTGCCGGATTGACGGCGATCACCGAACCCGCGAATTTCCGGTCTTTATATGCATCGACCTGCAGCGAAACGCCGCGGCCGACAGCGACATACGGTACATCCGCCTCAGCAACCTGTATTTGGACCTTGATCGGATTTGTCCTCAGAATGGTCGCGACCACGGTCGCCGACGACACGAATTCGCCGACCGCCACCGGACGACTGCTGACAAACCCTGAGAACGGTGCCCGGATGATGGTATCCGCAATTGCCTGCTGGGCGTCGGCGACCTGCGTTTGGGCCGATTCGACATCAGCACGGGCACTCGCGATCGCCTGATTATTCTGTTTGGCCGTATTCACGGCCGCGTCGAGCTGTTGGCGGGCGGCGTTGGCACGGGCACGGGCCGTGTCGCGAGCCGTTCGAAACTGCTCGTACGTGATCATTGCCACATCACCGCTTTCGGTCAGTTCGCGATAGCGTTTTTCATTCGCCTCGGCCTGTCGAAGCTCGGCAAGTGTCTGTTCGTAATTGGCGTTCGCGGCACGAACCTCGGGGATCGTCGATGAATCGAATTTGCCCCCGCTTCCAAGTCCAAGACGCGCCTCTGCCTGGAGTACCGACGCCCTCGCACGTTTTACGGCCGCCTGGGCGGTCGACAGTTGGAGCCGCGCGTCACGGTCGTCGATCCTGGCGATGACAGAACCTCCGGTGACAAAATCGCCGACGTCGATCGACAGATTAGCGACCTTTCCCGCGACCTTTGGAGCAACATTCGAGGCTTCGTCGGCGGTGAAACTTCCCGTCGCCTGGATCACGGATGCCACGTCACGCGACTCGCTCTTGCCGATGGTGATAGAGATCGCCCCGGCATTAGGATTCTCGTCCGAGTTGGTATTTGCCCGTCTTGTCTGATTGCCGCCGGACGACCCGCAGGACACCGCAATTGAAGCGGCGATCGCACACGTGAGCAGCTTGTAACGTGATTTCCACATAAACGATCCGTTTAAGTGTGTTATTTTACAATACTCCGGCCCGACTGGCAGACGGGAGCTATGTAAAGTTTTGTCAACACTTATCGCATTTGCTGCGGCGATTGGCCGTCCGTGCTCCGGGATGCTTGCGGCGATATACACCCCAAATGGTAATATCTTGATACGCACTTAATTTCAGACAGGTTACTTATGAAGGAAATAACAGCGATTGAATTAAAGGAAAAAATG
>CAYSMU010000287.1:2230-4672 GCA_964432145.1 uncultured Chloracidobacterium sp. | reverse complement strand
TGTAGTAGCCAACCATCACGTTACGGCCACGGATCAGGACCTCATTGTCCTTTTCTGCTATCTTCATCTCGATACCCGTGAACGGCGTACCGATCGAGCCGACCTTGTTGTCATCGGGGCGATTGGCACAGGTCACGCAGCCCTCGGTCATCCCATAACCCTGAAGGATCGGGATGCCGGCGGCCCAGAAGGCGTAGCTGAGCTTTTTAGAGAGCGGCGCACCGCCCGAGACGAAAAACCGCAGCCTTCCGCCGACACCGTCACGCCACTTTGAAAAGACGAGACGATTGGCCAGAGCCTGTTTGGCAGCCAACGACGCAGACACCCTTCCGTGGTTATCTTTTGCCGTCCAGTATTCCTGGCCGACGTCGAGAGCCCATTCGAAAAGCCTTGTCTTCCAGCCGCCGGCGGCTTTCCCTTTCTTGACGATCTTGTGATAGACCTGCTCAAAAAGTCGCGGCACGGCGGTCATGATCGTCGGCCGAACCTCCTGCAGATGCGATGCGATCTGGTCAAAGGCGGCACAGTAGTGAATGGAAACGCCGTTCGCGCACAACACGTAAAATACGGTTCGTTCGAAGATATGCGATAGCGGCAAGACAGCCAGGCTCCGGTCAGTCGATCTGATCGGCAGGCCTTGGGAAATAGAGACGATATTCGAAACAAAGTTATCGTGCGTGAGCATAACGCCCTTGGGCTCGCCCGTCGTGCCCGAGGTGTAGATGATGGTGGCAAGGTCATTCGGCTCGATCTCGGCAAGTGCACGCTCGACGACTTCGGCGTCGATCTTTCGGTGCTCATCGCCGCGAACCTCGACATCCGCGAGTGTCAACGCCCGGCTGTCGTCCGGTTTGCCGTCCGCGTCGAAAAAGATCAGTTTCTCGAGCCGCTCGACGCTCTGTATCGCCTGTTCGGCGTGCTTCCAGAGTTTCTTGCCCGAAACGAAGAGCATTTTTGCTCCCGAATTCTCAAGAATGAATCGGATCTGTTCGACGGCCTGCGTGGTGTAGATCGGCACGTTTACAGCACGCAGGCTGAGGATCGCAAGATCGACGAACGACCATTCCGGACGGTTCTCCGAGATGATCGCAACGCGGTCACCCGCCTTCACGCCCAGCGCCGCGAGGCCCATAGCGATGCGCTTAACGCGCTCAACAGCGTCGTGTCCAGAGATGTAATTCCAAACATTGTCGATCTTGTATGCGAGGGCATCGGGCTTGTTGTGCCGCGTAAACGATGCGAAGCAAAAATGCGGTATCGTCTGCGGAATTTTGTCGAAGCCTATTAGATTCTCAGCGACCATGTGTTACGGGTCAGCGCAAACAGACGAGGGGCGAATATGCTGCGCGATTAGACATTCTTGCAAATGAATGAAATCAAGTCCAATTGCGGCGGCTATCGGACGAGGCGGCTTCCACGCCAAAGCAGGAAGGCGCTGATCAGGCAGGAGGCCGGACAAACGAGCAGAGCGTACCGCATCATCGACGGATCGGCCGTGGCACCGAACCGGTCGTTGAGTATGCCGATGAGATTAGAACCGATCAAATATGCGGCAATATTCACGGAAAAGAAATAGACCGCAACGCCGAGCCCGCGAAGATTGATCCCTGCGATCTCCGTTACGTCGGCGGCGGCAGCTCCAAGCCACGAAAGTGCCGCAGCAAGCAGAACGAAGTTGGCGAGAAGGATGAGGTATACGTTGTCGGTATATATTAGGAGCAGCCAGAACGGGACCGAGATCAGCGAGAGCATCGAGCCAAAGAGCATGCGGCCCCAGCCCTTGCTCTTAAACCAGTCCGCGACGGCACCGCCTAGCAGCGTCGCGGGAATGCCCGCTGCCAGCGTTAGAAGCCCACCCCAAAACCCGATGGTAGCGAGGTCGAATTTATGCAGACGGGAATAGAAAGTCGCTCCCCAGATGGAGAGGTTATTTGTCGCGAGACCGAGCAGAGCGTAGCCCAAACACAAGAGTATGAAAGCTTTGTTCGTGAGCAGCCGTTTCCAGTCCGTACTCGAGTAGTTCGTGTCCGCGGGCGCTGCCACCGTCCGTTCAGGTTCGCGCAGGAGGAACGCCAACACACCGAAAATGATACCCGGAAAGCCGATGATCATAAACGCATACCGCCATCCGAACTGACTAAGACTGCCGCCGAGGAGCGCGGCGAGGCCCGCACCGATCGCAATTCCCATCGAATAAATGCTGGTTACCGTAGCCCGGCGAAAAGGCGGAAAGTAATCCGAGAGCAGCGAGATCGCGGCAGGCCCGAGGGTGGCCTCGCCGACGCCTACCATCACACGGCAAAAGAACATGGTCCAGAAATCGTTCGCAAATGCGGTGAGCCCCGAAAAGAGGCTCCAAATGATCACACCCGTGGCAATGATCTTGGTGCGGGAGCCGCGATCGGCGATCCGGCCGAACGGGATGCCGAGGATCGTGTAAAA
>CAYSMU010000287.1:0-2130 GCA_964432145.1 uncultured Chloracidobacterium sp. | reverse complement strand
ACTTCGCCGTCTTGATTCGTGCAGACGGTCTCGAGTGTAACAATGCCTTTGTCTTCGCGGATACCGGTGACAGTGGCCGTTGTCGTCACCGTATCACCGAGATAGACCGGCGCCGTGAATTTCATCGTCTGCGAAAGGTAAATGATCTTTCGCTCTCTGAACTCGTTGCCCAGCACTGCCGAAATAAAAGCCCCGCTGAGCATGCCGTGTGCTATTCGGCGGCCGAAACGCGTTTTCGCCGCGAAATCGTCATCGAGATGAATGGGATTATAGTCGCCTGAAACCTCGGCGAATTTGCGTATCACGTCGTCCGTCACCTCACGCGAGGTAGAGAATGTATCGCCAATTTTTATATCCATGTTATTTAGACAAGAACGCAAGAACCGCTTTGTTAAAGTCCGCAGCCTTTTCAAATTGAGGTGCGTGCCCGCAGCCGTCGAAAACCGTTAGTTCGCTGCCCGCGATGCCTTTGTTAAATGTGTTCGCGTCGGCAACAGGCAGCAGGCCGTCCTGTTTGCCCCATACGATCAACGTCGGCGCTTTTATTTCTCCAAGCCTGCCGTTAAGGAAATCTTCCTTCCGCTTTATCGATTCGATCAGGCTGTTGATCGTATAACCGTCGTTCGCCGCAATACGGGCTGCCATGAACTGTTCGACAAGTGCCTCATTGGTTTGAAATGCGGGAGTCGCAAAGATGAGTTTCATGTTGGCACGTATCTCATCACGGGTGGAATTGTTGAGTTTATAAACATCCGCCTCGGAGTAATTCGCCGGGACCAACCCGGCCGCGTCCGCCAAAACGATCTTTTGGACACGGCCCGGATACTTGATCGCCATAAGGCCGGCGACCCAACCGCCCATCGAATTGCCAACCAGCGAAGCCTTTTCGATCTTTAGTTCGGACATAAATTTGTCCAGAAAAACCGCATAGGTCCCAACCCGGTACTTGAGGAAGGGCTTGTCGGACTTGCCGAATCCGATCTGGTCGAGCGCGATGACGTGAAAGTTCTGCGAAAGTGCCGGGATCGTCAACTGCCAGTTAGCAGAGCTTCCTCCGAGCCCGTGAAGCAAGATCACATTAGGCTTCGCCGGATCGCCCGACTCGACATATGTGATCTTGGCCCCGAAGACAAGCACAGTCTTTTCGGACGGCGCCTGGCCGGCCGCCATCGAGCAAAAGGCGGCAACAATAAAGCTGACGATCAAGAGATTTCTTCTCAGGTTATTCATAGAGCTTATCCAGTATCTCCTTATAATTATCGGCGACGACACTCCGCTTGAGTTTCATGGTCGGGGTGACCTCGTCGCGTTCGGCCGTAAAGTCGGCGGCCAAAACGGAGTATCTCTTTATCCGTTCGGGGCCGGAAACTCGCGAATTCGCCCGTTCCACGGCTTGCCCGATAGCCTGGTCGACTTCGGCGTCGGTAAGGCCGGCGGCCTCAGCGACGTTGACCGTTATTAGTGCGACGCAATAGCTTCGCCCATCGCCGTACAGAAAACAATGGCTAACGAGATGCGATTCCTTTACAAGGTTCTCGACGAGTGCCGGTGCCACATTCTTTCCGCTCGAAAGCACGATGATCTCCTTCTTGCGGCCGGTTATGTAGAGGTATCCAGCTTCGTCGAGCCGGCCAAGGTCACCGGTCTTGAGCCACCCGTCAGCGTCGAACATCTCGGCGGTCTTTTCCGGTTCCTTATAATAGCCAGAGAACATCATCTCACTCTTGACGAGAATTTCGCCGTCATCGGCTATCTTCACATTGCACATCGGCATCGGCTTACCGACCGAACCAATCCGATGGTCGGCGACCGTATTGAAAGCGACGCAAATGTTCTCAGTAAGTCCGTAGGCTTGAAGGATCGGCAGTTCGAAGCGTTCAAAAAATTCAGCGATCTCAAGCGGCAGCGGAGCCCCGCCCGACGTCAACAACCTTACATTGCCGCCAAAGGCATCTCTGAGCGTCTGAGCGGTAACATTTGCCGCACCATTTTCGCCAATTACCTTCGCATGGATCTTCTCAAAAAACCGCGGGAGCGACGCAAAGACCGTCGGGCCAACCTCGACCATGTCTGCGTATAGTCGGGCCAGGTCTTCGACGAAATAGGCCGTTGCGCCGTTATAGAGCCGAT
>CAYSMU010000286.1:0-4691 GCA_964432145.1 uncultured Chloracidobacterium sp. | reverse complement strand
ATCACCGCCCGAATCCGCGGGCGACGCGGCTGTATTCTCCAAGAGACGCTCGGCCAATTCAGCCGGAGCACCCGGAGCACTTGCGATCTCTTCGTCGATCTCAGACTGAAACTCCTCATCAACAACTGATTCATTCTCGTAAAATTCTGGCAGATCCCCGTTCATAAAACCTCCTTGATATGTATCAAATGAAAACGACGGTTTGCGACGAGGGGATGTCAAATCGCTTGCGGCAGCGCATGTTCTTACACATCAGTACATCGTCAATGCGGACCATATAGTCACGTGACTTCTGATATTGTGCCCGTTCCTGATCGTTCAGATTTCGCGGTGCTTGTTTTTTCTTGGTCCGCTTCATCCTCCTGACATCGTAATCCCCGCGTTCGCGGCAGTGCGGGCACGAAAAATTGGCCGTTTTGATCTCTTGCTTCTCGTCGAAAATATCGCGTTCGTGCATCAACTCCAGTCTAGCACACCGCCGACTACAGTTCTCGCAGATATTTGAAGCTGAAAATTCCGGTGTCGTGGCCGTCTGAGAAGATGAAGTTTAATGCGTATCTGCCGACGATCGAGATGGTCGAAAACGTAAGGTCGTCGCCGATCTTGCCCTCGTCGAGTATCTTTTCGCCGGTCCATTCATTGACACAAGTCGCACAAGGGCACGCACGCCTCAGCTGCGGCGCGGAATAGCGGGTCTCGCTGTCATCCGACCAGCGGATCGAGACTTCGCTGTCGGACTCTTCGATTATCTGTGTGGGTTCGATCATGGTATCAGAGCCCCGGGTAGGCCGTGGGCGGCGGCGGATTAAAATTAGGCTGTGAGAGACGCGGAAATATCTTTCTGTAGGCAACTGCAGTTGACATAATGATGAGCGGCATCACCAGATACAGGCCGACGCAAAGCATCATATAGCCGGCGAGCGTTACCAAAAAACCGACTCCAAACAATCCGGCGACGCCGCCAAGGTTTCGCCAAACGGCTCGGGCACTCAGCTTCATTGCCGAGAATCCTGACATCTTGCGGTCCGCGATGAGCGGAAATGAAAAAAGCAGAAGTGTGTGAATACAGACCATTCCGAGCCCGAAGACCAACTCGAAAATGACAGTCCCGACAAGTAAGGGAATCAGCTCGGACTCACTCATTCTCGGGCCGGCTACTGCCATCCCGATCATCGGAACATATATGGTGAATATCATCACGAATACCGGCACCATCACAACGATCGCCACTATGAGGCTTGCCCCAAAGAACTCGAATCCCTTGAACAACCGTTCGATCTCGACCTTTCGGCCGTCGATGGCGTCGAACATACAGAGGTATATCCCGCAGATCATCGGGCCGATAATGACTATCGGGATCACGCTGCCGATCATCATCCCGAGCAGTGTGACCGCAAAGATCATCCAGTACTGATCTTTCATCAATGCCCAGGCTTCCTTGTAAACCTCGATCGGGCGAATTACGCCAGTATTGAATTCAAGTTCGTGCATTTTGCCGCTCCGCTTAAGCGTCGTAAATATTCTGCAAGTAGTCCGTCACCATTCGATCGCTCGAGAATTTCGGCGTCAGCGTCGCCATTGAGTTCTTCATCCGGGCGATCCATTCTGATGGGAGGCCGTCCTCACCAAGGGAGTAATACGCCGGAATGATCTCATTCTCAAGCGTCGAATATAACGACTCCGCGTCCTCGGTGTCCATTTCGGCATCTGCCTCGACGTCCAGTTCGCCGATCGCAAAACCGTTCTCTCCGTTGTATCCCTCGATCCACCAGCCGTCGAGGATCGAGAAGTTGAGAACACCGTTCATCGCGGCCTTCATACCGCTCGTACCACTCGCCTCCATCGGCCGACGCGGGACATTCATCCAGACATCGACTCCCTGAACGAGATAGCGAGCAACTTCCTGGTCGTAATCCTCTATAAAAACAGCACGCCGCTGCCAATTGGAGTCGTGGTTGATCGACATTAGCTTTTGAAGGATCGTTTTGGCCGTGCGGTCCTGCGGATGAGCTTTTCCGGCGAAAACGAACTGTACCGGCCGCTCCGGGTCGTCAACCAGTCTTAAAAGCCGCTCAAGGTCAGAGAACAGCAGGTCCCAGCGTTTGTACGCCGCAACGCGACGGGCAAAACCGATCGTAAGAATATCCGGCGAAAAAAGTCCACGGGTATTCTCGTGTTCGTGAATCGTATCAACCGTTCCGGTCTCCTTGGCCCTTGTCCGTTCGCGGACGAATGCGATCAGCAGTTCCTTCAAGCTTCGGTGCGCCGACCAGATCTCCCTGTCAGAGAGGGAATATACCCGCGCGGCCCATTGTTCGCTGTCGCGGACGATCGAGTTCCAATCATGACCGATACGTCGATCGTAGATGTTTTGCAACGCCGGAGCGACCCAGGTAGGAGCGTGAACGCCGTTTGTGACCGACGTGATCGGCACCGCAGCGGAATCGGCAATGTCCGGGAACATTTTGAGCCACAGTGTCCGCGAGACCTCGCCGTGTTTCGCACTAACGCCGTTAGCGGAGCGGCACATCCGGAGCGCGAGCGGCGTCATTCCGAAAAACTCTTTGTCGTCACTGAGATCGGCACGGCCGAGGGCGAGGAATTCGCTGTCGGCTAGCTTAAGCGAAGCAATGAACTCCTTACTAAAGCACTCGATAAGCACGTCCGGCGGAAACGCATCGTTTCCCGCCGCAACCGGCGTGTGGGTAGTAAAAACGCACTGCGACCTGACCGCTTCAATCGCATCGGCAAAGGTCTTTTCCTGAAAAATATCCAGGTATTCGTGCGCCAGCTCGAGAGTAGAGAATGCGGCGTGCCCTTCGTTCAGGTGATACACGCTCGGGTCTATACCGAGCTTCCGCAATAGCCGGACGCCGCCTATTCCGAGTACTTTTTCCTGGACGATCCGGGTTTCGGTATCGCCGCCATAAAGATGGCCGGTGATAAGGCGATCGACGTCAGCGTTTTGTGGAACGTTTGTGTCAAGCAGGTATAGAGAAATACGGCCGATGCGGGCGAGCCACGCCTG
Source organism: uncultured Chloracidobacterium sp. (assembly GCA_964432145.1). GTDB lineage: Bacteria > Acidobacteriota > Blastocatellia > Pyrinomonadales > Pyrinomonadaceae > OLB17. Next base: position 1,663 of record CAYSMU010000286.1, on the reverse strand, counting down.
ACAGACGACCGCACGGCCCCGGATGTGAACCGAGACTGTGATCCGCTCGCCCACCTCGTCCAGGACCGGCGTTAGTGCCAACTCTGCGTCAAAAACATCATTGTAGCTTTCTTCCTGCCATCCATCGTGAGCGATCTTCTGCCTGAAGTATCCGTAACGGTAAAGAAGCCCGATAGCAACAAGCGGCAAATTCAGGTCGCTCGCAGATTTTAGGTGGTCTCCGGCAAGAATTCCGAGACCGCCGGAATAATTCGGCAGGGAATTGTGAACACCGTATTCCGCACAAAAATATGCGACGGGATGCTCGGCTGTAGGCTTGCCGGTGTTCGTTCGTGTTTGAGCCCCGGAACTCAGATATTCCTCAAAACGTCTGAGAAATCCATCGAGACGGGCGGTATAGGCGGCATCCGCCGCCCGCTGATAGAGCCTAAGGCCGCTGATCCTTTTCAACAGAACTCGGGGATTTTGCTCGCATTCCTCCCACAGCGTCGGATCGAGATCGCGGAAAAGAGCTGTTCCCTCAGGCTGCCATGACCAGTAAAAATTCTGCGAGATAGCATCGAGAGCCTTGAGGTTCTCGGGCAATTCGCGTTTTAGAAGAAAGTCTTGTCTGTAACTCTGCTCGGTTTGTGTGCTTACTGCTTGTGTGGCGATATCCGTCGAGGCCTCCGTCATAATTGCGTTGTCGGTATGGTATGCAACGAATATAAACGAACAGCGAGTGAGTATCAAATAACTCACAGTGTGAAGTGATGGTGCTTAAGGAATATCTGTGCATCGGAAATTGAGAAGAAGACCAATCTGACGTCTGAGATGGAAGTTTCTTTGCTAAGAAACGCCTCGATCGCCGCCGAAGCGACCGACGCTGCTTCAGGCTTAGGATATCCGTATACTCCAGTCGAGATCGCAGGAAATGCTATTGACGTCAATAAATGTGCGGCCGCCAGAACGAGGGAATTCGTATAACAAGCAGGTAAAAGCTGTCGGCTCTCCGGTGGAGACAGGTTATAGATCGGCCCGACTGTGTGGATGACATATTTTGCCGGAAGATCTCCGCCGGATGTCATCACAGCTTGTCCTGGCGGGAGTCCGTCAGGAAATTTCGATTTTCTAATCTCTCTGCATTCCTCAAGAATTCTATGGCCGCCGGCATCGTGAATGGCCCCATCTACGCCGCCTCCGCCGAGAAGTGTGGAATTGGCCGCATTGACGATCGCGTCGACCTTCTCGGCAGTGATATCCCCAACACTTATCTTGACGCGATCGTTGAGGAAGGTTTCGTTCATATAAATACTCTTACGTCTGTTCATCGCCGGACCGCAAATGTCCGACGGGCATGAACCGGTAATGTACTGCGACGACGACCCCGAATACAAACCCGAGCAGAACGAGGCCTCCCGTGATCAACAGATAATTTGAGAAATTTCCGAGGCCAATAAACCACCAAAGCACTCCCATCGCGACCCCACCTGCAGCAAAGAATGCCGGTATTGTTAAAAATTGATAGCCGAATTTACGTGGCTTTTCCTCGCGTGTCCAATAGACTATCGGCTTCAAACGATCGTATTCCCAGGCCGCGAGAAAGACCGCCGCGAGGCACATGAAAAGTGTAATGACCCACGTACCCTTAAATCCGACCGAAGCGGTCAAAACAGCGATATTG
>CAYSMU010000285.1:0-4696 GCA_964432145.1 uncultured Chloracidobacterium sp. | reverse complement strand
TCTTTTCGGTGATATTTTGACCGAGGTTTACGGCTACGCTCGCTCGCGAAAGGTGATCTGGGCCGGATTCGGAGCGCTGATCTTCGCGTCGTTCATGTCCTATATCGTGACGAGCCTGCCGCCGGCAAAAACGATGTCGCCTGAAGCCCAGGTCGCGGTCAACGCTATCTTCGGGCAAACCTGGCGTATCGTCGCAGCATCGCTGCTGGCGTTTTGGGCGGGTGAATTTGTCAATTCGTTCGTGCTCGCCAAGATGAAGCTGCTCACGAGCGGCAAATATCTCTGGACGCGAACGATCGGCTCGACCTTTGCAGGCGAGGCCGTCGACAGCCTCATTTTCTATCCGATCGCATTTCTGGGTGCACCCGGTTGGTCCAACGAACAGGTCATCGCCGTTATGATCGGCAACTACTTCCTCAAGGTCTTTTGGGAGGTCATCGCGACTCCCATTACGTATAAGATCGTGGGCTTTTTGAAGGGAGCCGAACACGAAGATTATTTTGACCGCGATACAAACTTTAACCCGTTTATAATTTCTGCATAATAGTCTATGCAGCTTAGAAAATTACTAATCCCCTTTTTCCTGCTATTGCCAACCGCAATGTTTTGGTTCTGGCTTGGGGCACCACTTTCATGGGTAAGACTCGGGCTCATCGAAGTTTCAGCTGCTTTATCGCTCCTAACGTTTGTCATTGCGATTATAATTTCGATAAGGAAACGAAATTCTGTTTTATGGTGGATCTTGACCGCTATTAGTTCATCGCCGATTCTGATGTATTTCTTACAGCGATAATTTTTGCCTCATTTTAGCGACACATGCCCGTCACCCTCGACACCCCGATCATCGAACTTCATCGACACAGCGTCGCGAAACTAACCTCGGCGATGTCGCGAAAGCTTGCCGCCGCGCTCGCCGCTCCGGCGGCGAAGACGAATGTCGACGCGGTGACGGTCGAGGACCTGCTCAACTACTTTCCTGCCCGCTACGAGGACCGCTCGCACTTTCTACAGATCGATCAACTCGAGGACGGAATGGAAGCCGCGGTCGAACTTTACGTACGCAACGCAAGCGGCGTCCAGGTCGGCCGCAACCGCGAGCGTTGGAAGCCGCCGCTCTATCTTTTTGAGATAACCGGCGGCGACGTCGGCCGGCGAATGAAGCCTGTTTCGGTCAAGTGGTTCGTCTCCGGCAAGAATGCCGAGAGCATCGTCAACTGGTATCGCGATCGCTTCCCGCGAGGCACGCGGCTCGTCGCGTACGGCCGTTGGGACGAAGACGACCGCGGCAACTTCACGCTCAAGGTCGCCAAACCCGACGAGATCGAGATCCTTCCTAAGTCGGATCTTGAGCCCGGATCATCGGGCCTCTTCGAATCAGATAAAGAAGCAGTCAATCCCGCAAATCCGCGATCCGCGATCCGCGATCCGCGATCTGACGACGAAGAAAACATCTCCGACCCGTCTCTTGCCACGATCCACACCGGCCGGGTGCCGATCTATCGCAAGCTCGGGCCGTTTCAGACCAAACGCCTTCGCGAGATCGTTCACAGTGTTATCACGGACCTAGACACAGCCTCGATCGTCGACGACATGCCCGCCGACCTGATCGAGCGGAACAAGCTTTTACCGCGCGGCCAGGCACTGGCTGAGCTTCACTTCCCGCCCGAGGGAACGACCGTCGCCGATTACGAAATGTTTCGCAGTCCCGCACAGCGGAGGCTGATCTTTGACGAATTCTTCTGGCTGTCATTCGCGATGCAGCTGCTTCGCGGCGAACGCCAAAAAGAGCCGAAAGGCACTGTCATCGAGATATCTGAAACGACCAAGGAGCGGCTCAGGAACTTACTTCCGTTTGCTCTAACCGGTGCACAAAAACGCGTGATCGGTGATATCTTCGCCGATCTCAAATCCGAGGCACCGATGAATCGCCTCATTCAGGGCGACGTGGGCAGCGGGAAAACGATCGTGGCCTTTCTGGCGATGTTTGCCGCTATGGAGAACGGCTATCAGGCCGCTCTGATGGCACCGACCGAGATACTTGCCGAGCAGCATTTTCGCAATGCGAAGAAGCTGTTCGAAGGCACCGGTTACCGCGTCGATCTGCTTATCGGCAGCACGAGGGCCGCCGAAAAGCGGCGAATTCAGGCTGAGCTTGCCGCCGGCGAGATCAATATGATCATCGGCACGCACGCGATCATTCAGGACAAGGTGGCGTTCGACCGCCTCGGCCTTGCTGTCATCGATGAGCAGCATCGCTTTGGCGTGCTTCAACGTGCTCAGCTCAAAGCCGCGGGGCAAAATCCGGATATTCTCGTAATGACCGCGACGCCGATCCCCCGCAGTTTAGCAATGACCGTTTACGGCGATCTCGACGTCTCGATCATCGACGAACTCCCACCCGGCCGGACACCGATCAAAACCGTCGTCTGCGGCGAAGACAAACGCTCAGGAGTTTACAAAGGCATCGAACGTGAGGTCAACCTCGGACGCCAGGCTTACGTCGTCTATCCGCTGATCGAGGAATCCGAAAAGTCCGATCTCAAGGCAGCAAAACAGATGTATGAGGACCTGAAGAAGCGTGTCTTTCCACACCTCAGCGTCGGCCTGCTCCACGGCAGAATGAAGCCCGCCGAAAAAGAGGCGATCATGAAGGATTTTGTCGCGGGCGAGATCGACGTCCTCGTCTCGACGACCGTGATCGAGGTCGGCGTCGATGTGCCGAACGCATCGTTGATGGTCATTGAGCATGCCGAGCGATTCGGCCTGTCGCAGCTTCATCAGCTACGCGGACGCGTCGGACGCGGCGCCGATCAAAGCTATTGCGTTCTGCTCGCCGGATACAAACGCACGGCCGTGGCCAAGGAAAGGCTCGGCATAATGGAGGATTCGTCCGACGGATTTAAGATCGCCGAAAAAGACCTCGAGCTCCGCGGCCAGGGCGAGATCCTTGGCACGCGGCAATCGGGCATCCAGTCTTTCCGCCTCGCGAACATCGTCCGTGACCTCGACATTCTCATCGCCGCCCGCCGCGAGGCCGAAGATTATCTAACAAAACGCCGGCTTTCACCCGAGACATCGGCGATGGTCAAGCGTGCCCGTTCCGACAAAAATGTAGCACTTGCCAGCATCGGCTGACCGATCTTTGCCCGCACGGGCTCGATTGTCTAAACTCAATAGAGTAATGAACCACAGATAAACACTGATTTACACAGGTACTTTTGTTCTTATCTGGGTTCATCAATCTTCATCTGTGGTTTATTCTTCTTTTTCCTGAGAGCGTTTCCTATGCGAGTCATCTCCGGCCTCTACGGCGGCCGCGTGCTAAAAAGCCCGCCCGACCATAAAACGCGTCCGACGTCAGACCGGCTTCGTGAGACGCTCTTTAACGTGCTCGCACCGCAAATTTCGGACGAAACACGCTTTCTCGATCTCTGTGCGGGAACCGGAGCCATCGGGATCGAAGCCCTTTCTCGCGGGGCCGGATTCGTGACATTTGTCGACCGGTCAAAGAAGGCTTGTGCATTGATCGAGGAAAATCTCGACAAGCTCGACGTGCCCGAATCGCAAACCGACGTTCTCAATCTCGACGCCGAGAATTTCACCGGCCGCGAACACTCCGAGGGCTGGGACATCGCGTTCTTTGACCCGCCATACGATTCGGATTACTCGATCGTGATGCACGAATTCGGGTCCAAATCAGATCTTCTTCGCGACGGCGGTGTCCTGATCGCAGAACACCACACCAAGAAACAAATGCCCGAGCTTGTCGGCACATTACGCCGCTGGCGGGTTCTGAAACAGGGCGAAACGAGTCTAAGCTTTTACGAAAATGCCTAAAATATTCTCCCTAAAGGCACTGGTCTGGCTCATCCTCGCTCTCATCTGGAGTTCGACCTGGATATTTATCAAGATCGGGCTCGAAGACCTGCCGCCGATCGCATTCTCGGCTTCCAGGTTTGGCCTGTCGATCGCTATCCTCGCGGTCCTGATCGCTATCCAGCGGATACCCTTGCCCAAGACCGCTGCTCAATGGAAACTCCTTGCCCTGACCGGAGTACTCCAATTCTCGATCAACTATTCGATGGTCTTTTGGGCCGAGCAGCACATCACGTCGGGACTCGCGGCAGTGCTTCAGGCGACGATCTCGGTCTTTGGGCTGCTGTTGGCGTGGATATTTCTTCCCGACGAACGCATCACACCGCAGAAGATAATTGCAGTCGCTCTGGGGATCGTCGGCGTCGCAGTGATCTTTGCGGATCAACTCCGCGTTGAAAACTGGATGGCATTCGCCGGCTGCGTTGCCATCGTCGTCGGGGCGTACGCCGCGGCACAATCGTCGATACTGGTCAAGGCTAAGGGTGAGAGCATGCATCCTGCTTCCCTCGTCTTCTGCCAGATGATCTGCGGGCTGCCGGCGGTCGTCATATACAGTTTTATCCGCGAAGGTAACCCGTTAACATTCAACTGGACGTGGAAGGCAGTCGGCTGTATCGTTTTCCTCGCGGTCTTCGGTACGGTCGCCGCGTTTTGGCTGTATTATTGGCTGCTGAGCAAGATCGAGTCGACCAAGGCGATGATGATCTCGCTCGTCACACCGCTGCTCGCGGTCGTTATCGGCTGGGTCGTTCTCGGCGAAAAGCTGCCGCCGCAAACGCTCGCCGGTGGCCTGCTGATCATCGCGAGTATCGGGCTGATC
>CAYSMU010000284.1:0-4714 GCA_964432145.1 uncultured Chloracidobacterium sp. | reverse complement strand
GAGCCGCTCGGGTCCTGACTAACTTGGGCGATTATCAAGACTCAAAACACCTGCACTTTCACGTATATTCCGGTGCACAAATCATCGCGGATCACGAGAAATGACTCTTAGGCGCGACAACTTTTCCATCAGGATATTGGCGATTGGTAACGGAATAAGTAAATCCTTTCTGGATCGCGAATGCACCGACCGTCCCTGCCTTCGATATCGCTACAAAGCCAACCTGTAGCTGCTTTGCCTTGAGCGGGTCGCGTTTTATTATGCGGTTTACAGCTTCTCGGCAAGCCTGCTCCGGGGTCCGTCCGATACGCATCTGCTCGATCACGGTGTGTGTACCGCAAATGCGGATCACTTCTTCGCCTACGCCTGAACTCGTCGCCGCCCCAACCTCGTTATCGACAAAAAGCCCGGCTCCGATCACGGGCGAGTCGCCAACACGCCCATGGATCTTATACGCCATTCCGCTGGTCGTAACCGCACCAGAGAGGTTCCCTCGAGCATCCAAGGCGATCGTTCCCATCGTGTCGTGATTTGCCGAACCGTCGTCGAAAAAATAGGGCGCAAACTGAGACATTGCTCCGGGCTTCTGATTCTCAATGTTTATTTTGGGCTTGTATTCTGATTTCTTTAACCACTCTCGCCACGCCTTTTCAGCATCGGGTGAGAGTTCGCCTGATTCAAGAGGAAACCCATTCTCAACGGCGAATTTCGTCGCGCCTTCACCCGAGAGCATAACGTGAGGGGTTGTTTCCATTAGTTTTCGTGCTACAGAGATCGGATGTTTTATTCGCTGTACAAATGAGACCGCACCACAATTTGCCCTTTCATCCATGATCGAAGCATCGAGAGTAACGAATCCATCGCGGTCGGGCCACGCCGCCAAGCCGACACAACAGCTCGCCTCATCCTCAGCCGAACGAGCGGCTGCCTCAACCCCATCCAGAGCACGGCCCCCAGTGGCCATTACCTTCCATGCGGCCGCGTTTGCTCTAACGCCGCTATCCCATGTCGAAACGACCAAGGGCTTGGCGAAACGGTCACCGGTTCGTGCGTTTGAGCTGCTCTGCGAAGCAGCGATCAGCGGCATAGAAAGCAGCGAAGTTTTGATGAAGTTTCGGCGGTCTGTCATATTCGTGTAGCTTACTCGACTGTAATTGATATCAAACGATCCTGTCTTTTAGCCGGCCCAGCAATTCTTTTGATTCGTCTGGCGTCAACCCGGAAACATCCAGACCACGCAATTCGTCGATCGCGGATTCGTTGGTCACTGCAAATAACGAGAACTGCGATGCGACGCGGCCACCGGCCGCCTTTGCAAGGCCGGTCTTTTTTTCGTCCTCAAAAACCGCAAGTTCATATTTTTCAAGCTTTTCAAGCACGCCCTTTGCCCGTTCGATCACGGCGGCTGGCAGGCCGGCGAGTTTGGCTACCGCGATGCCATATGATTTCGATGCCTTGCCGGGTTGAAGCTTGTGAAGGAACACAACATCGCCGTCCTTTTCGGTGGCGGATATTTGATAATTCTTCGCGCCCGGCAAATGTTCAGCAAGTTCGGTAAGCTCGTGATAATGCGTCGCAAAGAGGGTTTTTGCTGCGTGGCCCGACGAGTTGTGCAAATACTCAGCAACGGCCCATGCGATCGAAAGGCCATCAAAAGTTGAGGTTCCGCGGCCGATCTCATCAAGCAGCACAAGGCTGCGTGGCGTCGCATTGTGAAGTATCGCGGCTGTTTCGGTCATCTCGACCATAAACGTGGAACGGCCGGAAGCAAGATCGTCCGACGCCCCCACCCTCGTCCAGACACGGTCTATAATAGGTAATTTTGCCGCCGTAGCCGGTACGAACGAGCCGATCTGTCCCAAGATCTGAATGATCGCGACCTGTCGTAGGACCGTTGACTTTCCGCCCATATTCGCCCCGGTTATTACCAGAAGACGATCGGTCGAATTGTTCATAACAATGTCGTTAGGAATGAAGGACGAGCCGAGAGACGCCTCGACAACCGGATGTCGTCCATTTCTGATCTCGATCTCGTCTCCGTCATGCAGCGTCGGACAAACAAAGTTGTGACGAGCAGCGGCCTCAGCAAGGGAACAAAGTGCATCCAGGGTGGCAAGCGCTCTTGCTGTCGATTGAAGCTTTCTTGTCTCGCCGCAAACGACGGTCTTGATCTGCGAAAATAGCTCAGATTCGATCTGAATGATCCGCTCCTCCGCGCCGAGGACCCTTTGTTCCCATTCCTTTAGCTGCGGTGTCGTATAGCGTTCGGCGTTGGCGAGGGTTTGTCGACGTTCATAATCGTCGGGCACTCGGCTCACATTGGATTTTGAGATCTCAATGTAATAGCCGAAAACGTTATTAAACCTGATCTTAAGATTTTGGATCCCGGTACGCGTCCGTTCATTCTCTTCAAATGCCGCGATGGTCTGCTTCGCAGATGTCGAAACGGCACGCAGCTCATCGAGCTCTGCGTTGTATCCATTGCGGATCACGCCGCCCTCAGCCGCATTTACCGGGGGCTCGGCAACGATCGAACGGTCGATGAGATCACGGATCTCAGGCAATTCGAAGATATTTTCCGACAACACCTGCAGTAGCAGAGAGCGAACATCTGCCAGCACTTGATTGACCAGCGGGGCCTGGCCGATCGACCGCCTCAGGGAAACCAGATCGCGCGGCGTGGCGGTTCCGAGATTTAGCCGTCCAATAAGTCGTTCGAGATCGCTGACCTCTTTTAATAGGAATCTTATCTTTTCACGAAATATTGTGTCGGAAAGCTCATTAACAGCTGCAAGCCGGGTCTGAATTTCGCTGCGTTTCAACGAAGGACGCGCAAGCCACTGCTTGAGCAGCCGCGAGCCCATTCCGGTGACAGTCTCGTCCAACACGCCAAAAAGGGTATTTTTTGCCTTTTCGCCCCGTGATTCAAATATCTCAAGATTTCGCAGCGTTACGGGGTCGAGCACCATAAAATCCGCCGATTCGAAATAGCTGATCTCCGAAATATGGCCGGCCGCTGCCCGCTGAGTATCCTGTGCGTATTTCAGACAAGCTCCGGCAGCCCCCACCGCGGCGCCGTGGCCCGCGAGACCATAGCCGGTGAGCTCTGCGACCTGCATTTGGCGCTTTAGCAAGTTGGCCGCCTCGGTTTCATCAAAGTCCGCGTCCGGCCTGCTCGTGAGTGTGACGGCAGAGGAATTTGACCTGATGATTGAGCCATCGTCGAAGAGGTTTGCCCCTCCCGGGCCGCTACCAAACGTCTGCTGTATCGGGAGCTCAAGTGACTCCGGATATAGCAGTTCCCGCGGTCCGAACGCTTCGATCTCCTCACAGATCTTCGTCCACGATCCGGCGCCGGTTATTTCCGTCGAAGAAAAATGGCCCGACGACGTCTCAAGAAACGCTGCTCCAAAGGTCTCGCCCCGGCCGCAAAGAGCCGCGAGATAGACAGATTCCTTCGCCTCGATCAGCTGCGGATCAATAGCTGTACCGGGCGTTATCACGCGGACGACCTCGCGTTTTACGAGTTTGACGCCTTTGCCCGGCGTTTCGGTCTGATCGCAGATAGCCACCCGGTAACCCTTTCGGACAAGACGCGCAATATAATTGGACGCCGCATGATGCGGGACGCCGCACATCGGGATCGGATTCGGCGAGTCTTTTTGGCGTGCGGTAAGTGTGATCTCAAGTTCGCGAGAGCCAACGATAGCATCCTCGTTGAACATCTCATAAAAGTCACCAAGCCTGAAGAACAAGATCGTTCCAGGATAGAGTTTCTTTATCTCGAGATATTGCCGAAGCATCGGCGTCGCGGTTTCCATCTAAGCTTGTCTGTATGTGATTCAAAGTTTAGCTAAAACGGACACAGTTGCAAAACTTGTGTTTCCAAACCAGGTGCCTTTTGATAGAATTTTCGTTTGTAGTTTGGGAATCTTTTCAGATCATCGGCGAGCCGTTGTCCCCGATCTAATCCGTGAATCTATTCAGGTAAAATCCGAAACAGGAAGTAACGCATGAGGAATTTTTTCGCCATATTTACGGTTAGTCTCCTGACTTTGACAATTTGTTCTTTAATACAAGGACAAACTGTAGCCCAGACTCCGTCGCTCGGCGCCGGCGTAACACGTCAGAACGATCGATACCGAATCGGTTTTCAGGATGTACTTGATATCCAGGTATTCAAGCATTCGGAACTCAACCAACGGGCGACGGTTAGTCCGCAAGGGACAATTTCGCTCTTCAGATTGGACAGCCCGATCCTGGCGGTATGTAAAACGGAGGCCGAACTAGCAAGCGAGCTTGCTGCGGCATACAAAGCGAAGTTCATTAAAGACCCGCAGGTAAACGTCGTCGTCGCGGAACAGAAATCGCAATGGGTCTCAGTCATAGGCGCAGTTGAGAAACCGGGAAGTTTCTTTGTCAACCGACGCGTCCACCTCCTCGAAATGCTGGCACAGGCCGGGGGGCCGAATAAGGAATCCGGAACTCGTTTGATAGTTGCCAGGACCGGCAGTACATCAAACTGCAGGAATAGTGCGATTGACGAAACGGCCGACGTTTCCGTTACGGATTTTAGGATCAGGGAAGTTCAGGAAGGGAAAAAGACCTATTGGCTGCAGCCTGGTGATGTCGTTTCGGTCCTTGACGCCGATATCGTTTACGTTTACGGCAACGTGAACCAGCAGGGAGCGATCAAGGTACGAGAGCGCATTAC
>CAYSMU010000283.1:0-4723 GCA_964432145.1 uncultured Chloracidobacterium sp. | reverse complement strand
ACATATCGGAAATTGCCCGCCAACGCCTGTGTTGTGTAAACAGTTCGCTGTGCCAACCTGGATTCTGTTGCGAAAAGTCTCTGGAGATTGACAAAAAAGAATGCTTTGTCTCTTAACAATCTGAACGGAGTGCCTTCGCCAAATCCGAAATTCGGGATCGGACCGCCAAAGCTACCTCCATAGATATGCTGAACGAACTGACCTCGGGGTGTGGACAGAACATTCCGTTCCCATTCGTTAGCCAAGAAGCGCGGCGTCTGGTAATACTCAAAGAGGCTACCGCGAAACTCACTTCCCCCAGGACGGGTGACCAAGGTGACCTGAGCTCCGCTACTTCGGCCTTGCTCGGCAGTTGAGTTGCTGGTAATGATTTGAAACTCCTGGATCGAATCTGGATTGGGCCTGAGCGGGGTAAAGTTCGAGCCTCCCGCCGTCGATTCATTAATATCTATCCCGTCCAAGGTGAAGTTAAATGCCCGGTCGCGGGAACCATTTACATGAACTCCGCCGCCGGTATTCGAGCCAACAACAACACCAGGTTGATAGTTCAGGAGATCCAACGGATTTCTGCCTCTCAATCCCACAATCGGAAGACTCTCTAGTGTCTTCTGATCAACAGTGGAACCTACATTCCCGGAGGTTGAGGTCTGAACTTGTTCCGCTGTCCCTTCGACGGTTACCGCCGCCGAGACGTCGCCGACCTCCAGGGACACATTAACTGTCGCCGGCAAATTCAAGTAGGCTGGATTGTTGTTTGAGACAAACTTCTTGAAACCGGATTTTTCAACCGTCACCTGGTAATTTCCGGGCTGAACAAGGTCAAATACATATTGTCCATTATCCGAAGTTTGGGTAGAGAGTGTCCCGGTTGACCCTTCGCGCTTGATCGTGACCGTCGCTCCTCCAACAGCCGCTCCCGCAGCATCGGACACGACTCCCGTTATACGAGTGGTCGTTCCCTGTGCAAAGCCCATAGCCGAAAACAAAAACAGAAACGCAACAGGCGCGAGCGCCCTCATGAACCGCTTTCTAATCATTATCTTCCTCCAAAAGAACTAGATCGATATCAAAAAACCTGATGATTGTTCGAAAACCTGCTGGAAATTGTTATGCAATATAGCACAGTTTTACCAAACTGTTAACTGCAACAGGCTCAGAAGGAGGATTTTTTACAAGATTATTTTTTAAACTGCAGGATAGTGCCCTTGGCACCAACGGCCCAACCGTATTTTTTGTCCATAAAAAGGCCGTAAAGCTGGTTACGGGTGCCGCTTTCCTGACGCACCCAGGTTTTGCCACGGTCGGTCGATCGGAGGATATTGCCGGCGTAGCCGACGATCCAGCCGTTCTTGTCATCGGCAAAATCGACCCGCATCAGGGTGTCTTTGAAATTCGTGGGGACCTTTTCCCAGGTCGATCCGCCGTTTTCCGTACGCAATATCAAGCCCGATTTGCCGACGACGTACCCGTTATTATCGTCGCGAAAATCGACGTTAAAAAGCGGCATATCGGTTCCCGAGTTTTGTGTGGTCCAGGTTTTCCCTTCGTCGATCGTAGCCAGTATAACGCCATCATCCCCAACGACCCATCCGTGAGAATTGTCGTTGAAATCTACATGAAAAAGTTCTTTCCTGGTCGGTACCGTTATCCGCCGCCACGTATCGCCGCCGTCCTCGGTCCGCATCAGCAGCGAATCGACAACGATATCGTCTTCACCGCTTGTACGAAGGACCGAGCCTACGACATAACCACGTTTCTTATCCGAAAATCGAATACTCAGGAACTCGGGCCTTCCGGCCCCGAATTCGCCCGTGCGATAGATGCGGATCTCCTGCCACGACCTGCCCGCGTCGCGAGTGACAAACATCTTGCGGCCGGCCACAAGATAGCCGTTATCTTCGTTTCGGAAATAGATCTCGTTGATATCCTCGTCGGTGCCGAGCTGATATTGCGCCCACGTCTTGCCGCCGTCGCGAGTCGAGGCAAGGAATCCGGCATCGCCGGCGACCCATCCCTTATCGGAGGACGTGAAAAACACGGCTACGAGATCGCCTTTGACGCCCGAGTTCTGCAGTATCCAGCCGGACTGAGAGACGACTGCGACGGCGCATGCCAATGTGATCACGAAGGTTGGGATAAGTTTCTTCAAGATGGTTCCTCCAAAAAAATGACGGGTGACCTTTGCCAAATAGGATAATGTTTCCCTTCGCAAAAATCACCCGTTCGGATGTCGAAATGTTACGCGGCGTTTACCTCTATTTCGTGATCCGGTAGACCTTTCCCTTCCAGACGACGACAACCTGATCGCCGAGAGCGAGATACGGAGCAAGCGATGGCTCGTTGCTGATCAGTCGGAAATACTCGTCGCTTGCGAACTTCACCGCCACTTCCGGAAGCTTGGCGGAAACCGATAGATCAGAGTCGGTCCAAACTCCGTCCTGGTTGATGAAGTTCTTGTTCGCAACGAATTGATTCTGCGCGGAGTTTCGCACGATGATCTGCTCACGTTCATCCTTATCCTCCGACACCGAGACGGATGCATTCGCCTGCATCGCATTTTGCTGGACACTGAGTTGAACGGCACCCGCACCGCTCTTCTCCCGCATGGCCTTGGCGGCCGGTGCGTTACGGGCAAAGCTATCGGCCCCGTCGCGCCCGACATTTGCCATCGAACCGTCCGTTGCAAGATAAGACGTATAAGGTGTCACGAGGCCATAGCGGGTGCCGAGTTCAACGACCTCGTCCTTTGTTTCCTTGGTCTCGCCGTTCGCTCTGATCTGTTCGAGCAGCCAGCCCACGCGACGGCTTGCCCAAAGCCGGGGCAGGAAGTTATTGTCCTCGTTCCGCACCGGAAAATCGAGATCGCTGTAATTGAACGAGCGGTTTTCCTTGCCTGCCTTGCCAGTAAGCCTCAAGGTTATGTTCCTGAGATCGCCGGTGTTCTTATATCGGCCGATGATCGTCATCTGCATTCCCCTGAAGAGATCGGTGAGCTTTCGCGGATATGTGTATTCCGTCAACAAAGGCCCGAAATCGAGTTCGAGGTCGGCGAGGACCGGCGTACTGACCCGCGAGAAGAAATTCGAGACTTTGATCTCGAGGTCCTCTTTTGGCTGAACGTAATCGGAAATGCCTGAGTTTTCAGAACCGATCCGGTCGAGAAGCGTCGTATTGACGTCGTAACCAAACCCGAACGGAAAGATACGCACGTCGACATTCTTGGCGTTTTTCAAATTTGAGATTATCTTCTCGACGTTCGTCTCGCCAACGGTCGGCAATCCGTCGGTCATGAACACGAGCATTTTGGGCCGGTCGCCCTTGTCGAATTGTTTGAGCGATGCGATAAGAGAATCGTTTATGTTCGTGCCGCCTGTCGGCTGGAGTTTCGCGACAAATTCCTCACCTCGTTTCTTTCCCTCCGCATTCGCGCTTATCAACCCGCGTTCCATCAAGTGTTCCTCACCCGCGAAATTGACCACGTTGAATCTATCACCGTCCCTGAGAGTGCGAATCCCGAAGAGCAGCGCCTTACGAGCCTTCTCCATCTTGCCCTCGTCCGCCATCGAGCCGCTCGTATCGAGTACGAAAACTATGTCCTTATTCACAAGTTCTTTTTCTGAAATATTGTCTTTTGGCGAAAGCATCAGGAGAAAATACCCGTCTTTGCCCGGTTCCCGATAGGTCACAAGCGACATCCCGAAATCGTTATTTGATAGCCCATAGAAAAGCTGAAAGTCGCTGTCGTTGTTCCTGGTCTCGAACGAGACATTCGCGGTCGTCTCTCCTTTTCGCTTTACATCTATATTGTGCGTTGGTGAGTAGATATTGCGCAGAGCCTCCTTTCCGACGATCTCAACCGAGCCCGAAACCGTGCCAAACTGCTGTTTTGGCATATTGCCTCGTGAATCCTCGATCATCGGGCGGATCGGCCGCTGCCATAGGTTTCGCCCGGTACCGAGCGGATAACGATAGGCGACGGTCCCGGATTCGGCTTTGAGTATTTCGGTATACGTCAGCTCGAGCTTTTTATCTGAATTTGGTGGTATCGGGAATATCGATGCCTGGAAAAGGTCCTTTCCCGCGTATTCAAGCAAGCCGGGATCGCGCTGCCGACGGACGATCTCGTCGTAGATTCGCCGTGCTTCCTCGCGAGAGCGGACCTCGCCTACCAGTTTTTTGCCATTTTCCCATATCGCGAACTCGACGACCGACGCGGTCTCGGGGATCGGGAAAAAGTACGTTCCCTCGAGCGTGTACGGCGTGTCGTTACGAAACACCTGCTCGACATGCGTCATCGCGATCTGGCCGTTGATCTTTGTATTTGGTTCGATGGACTTGACCGGAAGGGCGTTCGGCAAAGGCTGCGGCATCGGGCGGGGTACCGGACGGCATGGCCGAAAATCGCAGATAATCGGTACGATCACTCCCTGCGCATTCACCGAAATTGAGGACAATAGCGCCGCTGCGGCAACGCCCAATAAAATAGCGGTCGATCTAAATCTCATAATTCTCTCCATTCACCCTCTTGAAAAAAGCGCGCCGGCGCTTGGTTTGACACATTTGGAACGAAACAAGTTGTTCGAACTTGCACAAATACCAATGCACAGTTAGGCGAAGGTTTCCGGGCCGTCGTTTTTGCAAACGCACCATCGGGAGCGATCCGATCTCGATAAAGGGCCGCGATGGCGTTGGTGATGACGAGCGGGACGTCCCGCCGCGATGA
>CAYSMU010000282.1:0-4731 GCA_964432145.1 uncultured Chloracidobacterium sp. | reverse complement strand
ATTTCAGGCCCGACGTGTTCGGGCAAGACAGCCCTCGGCGTCGAACTGGCAAGGCATGTCGGCGGCGAGGTTGTGAATTTCGACTCAGTTCAGATCTACCGCGGGATTGAGATAGCAACTGCGAAGCCGACCGAAGACGAGATGTGCGGCGTGCCGCATCACCTGGTCAATTACGTCGCTCCGAATATCAATTACACGGCTGCCGATTGGGCACGCGACGCCGGCGAAAAGATCGGCGAGATCGAATTACGCGGCCGAGTGCCTATACTTGTCGGAGGCACGGGATTTTACCTCCGCACACTTATGCGTCCGCTATTTGAAAGTCCAAAGACCGATGAGATCCTTCGAGAGCGGCTGCGTAGAATTCAGGCACGTCACGGTGCCGAGCATCTTCATTCAATGCTCAGGCGAGTAGATCCGGAAATGGCAGAGAAGCTTCAGCCAAGGGATTATGTACGTGTCATACGGGCGCTCGAGGTGTATTTCCAGACGGGCGAACGATTAAGCGAAAAGCAGCCGCAGCGTATCGACCCACCTGAATTCGCGTCACGGGTCAGGATATTTGTGCTCAATCCCCCACGCGAAGCTCTTTACGAAAAGATAAATGCACGAACCGAGCAACATTTCGCCGCGGGGCTCGTCGATGAGGTGAAGCAATTACTCGCCGCAGGAGTAAGAGCCGAGACTAACGCCCTCGGTGCCCATGCATATCGTCGCGTTTGCGAGTATCTGGCAGGTGAGCGAGATCTTGGCTCCGCGATCGAGAGATCGAAACAGGACGTCCGTAATTACGCGAAGCGGCAACTGACATGGTTTCGAGGGGAACCAGGCGTGGCCTGGCTGGACGGATTTGGCGACGATCACAGGCTTCGAGACCAATTATTCAAGCTGATCGCCAAAGCCTGAGTCAAATATCTTGTTGGTGACGCGAAATTTGATATAATCTGGACAAAATCTCCCGGAGAATCGAGGAACCGTTATGGAAAAGCAAGCTGCCCAGAACATCCAGGATGCGTTTTTGAACTCGGCCCGCCGGGAAAGGATCCCAGTAGTTATCCATTTGCTTCACGGAGCGGTCGTGTCCGGTCGGATCAAGAGCTTTGATAAATTCTCGGTTTTACTGGATGTCGGCGGGCCCGATGTCCTGATCTTTAAGCACGCCATTTCATCGATCGCCCAAGAGCGCCGCCCGGCGCCGCCGTCCGAGCAATCATCTTGAAGGGAAGTTTCATTACGTTTGAAGGAATAGACGGCAGCGGCAAATCCACACAATTGCGGATGCTGGCAGATGTTTTGCGCTCGCGGGGCGTCGAGGTGATCACGACATGTGAACCAGGCGGCACACCGCTCGGCAGAGCGTTGCGATCTGCTTTTCTTGAGACGACCGAGAAGGTCGAACCCATGGCCGAGCTGCTTTCATTCGCGGCCGACCGGGCGCAGCATGTCGAACATCTGATCAAACCGTTATTGGCGGCGGGCAAGGTTGTGATCTCGGACCGCTACGCTGACGCGACCTTCGCATATCAGGGGGCCGGACGTGGCTTTCCGGAGGACAAAGTTCTCCAGGTGATCGAACTCGCGACGGGCGGGCTCAAACCTGACCTCACGCTTTTCTTCGACATTCCGGTCGAGACGGCGATCGATCGAATGACCAATCGCGATGAGGAGCATACCAAGAAAAACCGTATGGATGAGGAGAACTTCGAATTCTATACGCGCGTTCGCAATGCCTATCTGAAAATTGCGGAGCGCGAGCCCGCACGATTTTGCATCATTGACGCAGACCGTCCGGCCGATGCAATAAGCCGTGATGTCCTGGCCATGATCGATCGCTTGTTGGCACGTTGAGGCGGCTCACCGAATTTGAATCCTTGTGATATCGGTCACATCTGGCGGAAGGCTTATCGCATACCGTTGGTTTGATCGGAGGAAATGCATCGATGAATATCAATTTCGGTATGAATTTCGCGGTCTTTCTATTGTTCTTTGGCGTTGCCGCTCTCGAGGCATTCCAAACTCAGAACTGGCTCAAGGCCGGATTCTGGGCCGCTATCGGGCTGGTTTTCCTTGTCGCCGATAATATCAAGCGGCCGGAATTGAAGAACAAATAACCCAATAGTCACCACTCGCTTCTTAGGAGCACACCGTTTTACAATGAAGTGTGTTTCGAAAACTCATTGGAAACGATGATATCAAGCATCGGCTAAAGCGGCTGATCATGGATCGGCGCGTGCCGAATTCGCTAATTTTCGCTGGTGACGAAGGCGTAGGCAAACGACAGTTTGCTTTGGAGATCGCTAAGACGTTTGTCTGTACTGACGACGAGACGGAACATGCATGTGGGGTTTGCCCGGCATGCCGGCGGACGGAGAGGCTTGTAATACCCGAGAGAGATGAAAAGCACAAGGACGAATTCAAAAAGGTCCTGTTTAGTGAGCACCTTGACGTTGGCACGGTCGTCCCGTTTAGGCGAACGATCTTTGTCGATGCGATTCGCGACTTGGAACGCAACGCCAATTTTCGCCCGTACGAATCCAACGCCCGCTTTTTTATTATCGATGACGCCGATCGGATGAACGATGAATCTTCGAACGCGCTTCTTAAGACGCTCGAAGAACCACCGCCGACATCATTCATTTTCCTGATCACCTCGCGGCCTGACAGTCTGCTTCAGACAATTCGCTCGCGTTGTCAGACAATGCGATTTGCACCGATAGAAAACTCGAAGGTCGAAAGCTATCTCATCGAGGAGCGTGCATATTCGCACGACGAAGCCCGCCTTGCCGCCCGTCTCTCGCGGGGCAGTATCGGCCGAGCGGTGTCGATAAACGTCAAGGCGCTTAAAGAACAACGGGACCTTATGCTCGGCGTCCTGGTCAATGCGGTCCGAGCCAAAGACAGAGCAGCCCTGTTAAGCATTTCGGAGCAAATGAACGACGCCAGGAACAAGGAGCGATTTGAGGAAAACCTGTCGATACTTGAATCTCTGATCCATGACCTTTGGTCGCTGACGATCGGCGGCGAAGCCGGACGGATCGCAAACAGCGACCTCGCCGGCGAACTTGAACGACTGGCCCCGATGGCTGGTAACTCCGATCTTCCGGTATGGCTCAACGAGATAACAACGCTGCGGGACAATCTGGCGGTGAATATTAACCGACGTGTCGCAACGGATTCCCTTTTTATCGGAATGACGGCTTGACACGACCTGATACAATACCTGCATGCGAAAACTATATCTGTGCTCGATATGTCTGTCGTTCTTCCTCCGCATTTCAGTTGACGGCCAGACCAATGCCCCGGCCTCTCGCATCGTTGTTCCAGACCTCCATTTGATGGCGACTTCGCTTGTGAAACCGGTATTTTCCGAAACGGCTGTCGCCGCCGGAGCAGACGGGTCGGGCCTTGTCCTTAGGGTAATAGTCGACGAGAGCGGCAATGTGGAATCGGCAAAATGCTCCATGTCTTGTCATCCGATGCTGCGGGACGCCGCCGAATTCGCAGCTGCAACGTCAAAATTCAGGCCGCTCATTAAGGACGGACGGCCGGTCAAATACGAGGGATCGTTGAATTACAGTTTCGTGGTCGAGCGCGTTGATTGGTACAGATTTGGGACTTTCCTCGAATCGGCACGGCAATTCGACAACATCTCGGTGGGTCCGGCCGCAGAGATCCTGTCTAGTCGGTTTGCGAGCGAGAAGGCCCAACTCATCGCCCTCGATGCTAAAGGTGTTGATCTAGAAACTCGCTGGCGGGTCATGCGAGAGGTCGAGACATCGCTTAGAGATAAGATAAAGTGCGGGGATTTGTGGCGATTCAATCTCGCTATGGCATTGCGGCGGATTACGTTCTGGACTATGGCCGGCGAGCGTATTGTTCGTGCCGACCTTCAAAAGGCGATTGACCAGTTGCCGCAGTACGTCGCGGGAGCACCGGAGGAAATTCCTAACGAAATGATAGACGCGTTATTGGCCGTTTCGAAATATCGGGTTCCAGCCGAATTGCCGGAACGCGAACTAAGGCAGGCAATTTCTAATATGACGCGTAATATTCGAATAGAAAAGTAATGCAGAATGTCGAGTTTAATATTATGACCGCCGGCAATCGGGCGGAATCGAGTTCAGCGGCGGAGCGCCTTCTGGCCGGTAGCGGAGCTGTCCTAATGACGGGAGGCGCGGCGGTTGGGATATTATTCGACCCGACGAAATCTAACTTCTATCCCTTGTGCCCGCTTTATACCGTAACCGGCCTTGCATGCCCGGGCTGCGGGCTTACACGCGGATTTCACGCCTTGTTTCATGGTGACATTCTCACTGCGATCGATTACAACGCACTGATACCGGTATGGGCGGTGATATTCGGCTGGGTATTGATCTCGCTGACTCTGACCGCACTACGCGGCCGCGGGTTGCGGATGTGGCCGACCTATCCGAAATTTTTATGGGGATTTATGATGGTACTCGTCGGATTCGGGATCGCGAGAAATATACCTATCTGGCCGCTGACGATCTTGTTTCCCTGAGGAATTAGGAACCGCGACTGTTAGAGAGTGTGTATGCTTCAGCTTTAAGGTTACTCATACCGGTCGTGTTCCTGCCTTTCTAGGTGATCTGGACGAGCGGCTTCTCGACGAGAAGTGATTTAGCGGTCGAACCCTCTTTTCGAAGTATCTCGACCTCTTTTACAAATTCCTCGACAATGTCGGCTCCGGCGACTCGCCGCATGGGCACG
>CAYSMU010000281.1:0-4739 GCA_964432145.1 uncultured Chloracidobacterium sp. | reverse complement strand
TGATACGCACTTGAAGTCAGACAGGTTACTTATGAAGGAAATAACAGCGATTGAATTAAAGGAAAAAATGGACGCCGGCGAGGACATCCAGCTTATCGATGTCAGGCAGCCGGACGAGTATGCATTCGCTCGGATCGAAGGTGCAAAACTCATCCCGCTTGGCGAGATCATAGCCCGGATGAAGGAGCTGGACCCGAACAGAACGACAGTCGTTCAATGTAAAATGGGCGGCCGCAGCGCACGGGCGATCGAGGCGTTGAAGCATTACGGTTACGAAGGTGAGTTGATCAATCTGTCGGGCGGGATCACGGCGTGGTCGAATGACGTTGACCAGAGCATTCCAAAGTATTAATCATTCGAAAGGTCAATGTCATCTGCGATCCGTACGATCGTCATGCCCTCTTTCACCTCGGTTCGGCACGCGATCACGGCTTTTTCTTTGCCGTTTTTTTCGAGCCAAACCTGACAGTTAAGGCATTCGCCGTTCCAGCAGAAATCACCATACGAAATGCTTTCCATTGCCAGAAACTGAAATCCCCGAAGGATCGAATTGTTTTCGGGGACCATTTTTTTCTCGCCGAGTATCTCGATCTCGATGAGCCGGTCGTATGGTTGGAAGATATCGGGCAGGGCCATAAAAAGTTTACTGATCGGATTTTCCGGGGAATCGCGTCTTGGCTAGATTATCTTATCCAAAAGGTGTAATTTTGAACAATGGCAATAGTGATGTACACGAAACCGGGGTGCCCGTATTGTCAGCAGGCGCGCGACCACTACAACCGGAACGGAGTGGCGTTTACTGAGTTCGATGCTCAAAACGACAAGGCGCGCCAGCGTGAGATGCTTGCTTTGTCGGGCGGCGATCCGACCGTTCCCTGCATTGTCGAGGACGGTATTTACAAGGGATCCGGCTGGGGCGATCCGCCTCGCGGCTGAACGGTCCATCCGTGAGAGCCGGCAGTTTGCCGGACGGCCTAAATTGAATTCTTGATTGCGGATTGCGGTTTTTGCGATCCGCAAGTATTATCGTCACTTGCGTTTTTGCGGCGGGAGTGTGCTAGGTTCTCCCGGACCGCAGATCGCAGTTCCTATGATCGGTTCTCAGATCAATCAATATAAGATCGTCGAGAAGATCGGGTCGGGCGGCCAGGGCACTGTTTACAAGGCCCTCGACACCAAGCTCAATCGCTCTGTAGTCATCAAGGTCCTTCCGCCGGAACTTACACAAAAGACCGCTAATTTCAGGAGATTCGAGCGCGAGGCTCAGTTGTGCTCGCAGCTCGATCACCCCAACATCTGCACGATCTACGACTTCAATGAGGCTAACGGCGTCTATTACATCGCGATGCAGTATGTTGAGGGAAAGAATGTTCGCCAACTTGTTTCGGGCCGGCCATTGTCGGTCAAGACCGCTGTCTCGATCGCTATTCAGGTCGCCGACGCCCTCGCCTACGCTCATTCAAAGAACATCATTCACCGCGATATCAAGGCCGGCAACATAATGGTCAATGACGCCGGACAGGTCAAGATACTTGATTTCGGGCTAGCAAAACTCATCGAGGATGAGCAGGTCTCGGCGCACGAGGGTCATGACCGCAGCGAGATCACGGAACTCGGCATCCCGTACGGCACGGCAACCTATGCCGCCCCCGAACAGGCACGCGGCGAACGTGCCGATCACCGAAGCGACATTTTCTCGACCGGAGTCCTGATCTACGAAATGCTCACGGGCATCTGGGCCTTTCAGGGAAAAACCGTCATCGACGTACGGCACCAGGTCCTGTACGGAAGGCCGAAACCGATCGCGGAGATGCGAAAGGACGCCTTGCCGGCCCAGTTGCAAGGGATCGTGGACAAGGCACTCGCCAAGGAACCGAAGGACCGCTATCAGAAGATAGCGACCATGCGCGACGAACTCCGTGCGGTCATGCATCAGATCGCGGGCGCTCAGCTCATGCCCGGCGACACGATCGCCCCGTCCCATGCCGACGGCGGCACGGTAAAAAGGATGTTGAACTGGTTCACCGGTAAATCGATCCCCGAAAGCTCATCGGGCTCCCAGTCGTTTCCATCGCAGCTGACCGGCTCGAGCCAGCCGTCCTTCGCACCCGACATCTCGATGACCGCGACGGGGACGGAGAAGAAAAGCGTTGCAATTCTGCCGTTTCAGAATTTGAGCCGCGATCCGGCGGCAAGCTTTTACGAGTTTGCCCTCGCCGACGCCGTCATCACCGAGCTTGCCCAGATACGCTCGATCATTGTCAGGCCGAGCTCCGTGATCGCGAAATTTCAAGGCAAAGAGGTCGATCCCCGCGAGGCGGGCAAGGAGCTTCGGGTCCACGCCGTGTTATCCGCTGGCTTTATCCGCTCCGGCGACAAGATCCGCGTTACCGCACAGCTCCTCGATGTGGTTTCCGGCGATATCCTTTGGAGCGACCGAATAGACGCTGAGGGCGGCGATATTCTTGTGCTCCAGGACAGTATTGCGCAGCGGATACTCGAAGGGCTCAGGCTCGAACTTACCGATCTCGAAGCTGAAAAACTTGGCAGGCGGGCGACCGATAACCCGGCAGCGTGGGAAGAGTACCTTCGTGGCCGTGATAATTTCGGCCGCTTTATCTTCCGCACGATCGACGCCGAGGATTGCGACGCGGCGATCGCCAATTTCAAACGGGCCATCGAGCTTGATTCGCATTTTGCACTCGCCTACAGCGGCCTTGGTGCCTGTTACGCGAATCGTGTTTTCAAGGGCCTCGGCGAACCCGAAGACTATACATATGCCGAGGCGGCGTTCAGTAAGGCATTCTTCTACGATCCTAACGTTGTCGAAGCACGGGTACTGATGGTCATGATATACATGGCCCGCGGTGAGAAGAAGAAGGCACGCAGTGAGATCGAGCTATTGCAAAAGCAGTTTCCCAATGACGCGGCACTCTATTTTGTCACCGGCGTCATAAATCGCCTCGACGGGAAATATGAGGAATCGCTCAAAGCATTCGAAAGGCTTGCCCGCCTCGATCCCGCCGCACGCGCCGTCGCCGCCTACAACCGGGCACGCATATTCATCTACACCCGCGAGTTCGACAAGGCGAACGCCGAGCTGGACAAGGGATTTCAGGTCGAACCCAATCACCCGATGCTCAAGATATTTCGCTCGGGCGTGATGTATTACCAGGGCAAGCACGACGAATCTCTCGCGACCATCGCTGGCGTTTTGAAGGAAAATCCGCGAATGGAGGGGATCCGTCCGCTGTATGCTCTTTTTCTCGCAGGTTCGGGACATCCGGACGAGGCCCGGGCGCAACTCACCGAGGAGGCTCTCGCCTTGGCGCGAGCCGATCACGATATGGCATATTGGACGGGCTCAACGTTTGCCGTTCTCGGCGACAAAGACCTCGCTTTCAAATGGCTTAACAAGGCCATTAAGCTAGGCAATCAAAATAGACCGCACTTCGAGAACGACATCAACCTGATATCCATTCGGGATGACGAGCGATGGCCTGAGCTGATGGAAAAATTGGCTCGGGATGAATGATCTCCGGGCTCGAGCAGCTAATTCCATTGAACATTGGCCAAGCGCTTTTTGATAACCTGGACCCATTCCGGGAAAAGCTCGCGATTTGATGTATAATTCGGCGAAGGGTATTGTCATGGCCACAAACCGCGAACAGTTGATACAGGACCAGATCCTTGTTCTTTCCGAGGACGAGAGGGAGAGCTTATATCGATTTATGCTGAGTTTGCGGCACAAGAAAAGCAGTAAGGGTGATTCACGTCCGATATCCGAGATTGCTGCGGAGTTGAGTTCCCAAGTTCCTTTTGACGAATGGGCTGAACTTCCAGTCGACGGTGCCGAGAAGCATGATCACTACCTGTACGGAACTTCCAAGAGCCCAAAATAAGAAATGAATGCGGTGTTCGCGGATACCTTTTTTGGATCGCGCTGGCGAACCCGGCGGATGAATGGCATCTACCCGTTCAAAGCTTCGACAAGGAAAACCCGACCACCAAGATAGCAACGACCGACGAGGTCCTAACTGAATTTCTAAACTATTTCTCAGACGCGGGGGCACGCCGGCGAGGCGTAGCCTACGAAATGTGCGAAATGGCGCTGTCCAATTCAAATGTTGAAGTTATTCCCCAATCTCATGAGTCCTTTCTTCGCGGACTTGAGATGTTCATGCAACGATCCGATAAAGGCTACAGCTTAACTGACTGTATCTCAATGGTCACGATGAAAGAACTCGGGATCGATGCAGTACTTACCCACGACCAGCACTTCGCACAGGAAGGCTTTAAAAAAGTATTTTAGAAGCCAGGCAAACCCGTTCAAAATGGAAAAGTGAGTCATGGACGAGTAGATTATCGTCGGTCAATCCAGGCCCCTTGGAAGTGCGGTTGAAGTTGACTGTGCCACCGGCAGTTTCTTGAAAACGAACTCATTACATCCCAGCCCAACGCCGCCGGAGACAACTTTCGTTAGCCTGAAACCACGCATTTTATAAAATTCGAAGATCTCATCGACCGTCGCCACCTCATACGGAAATCCGCCGACCCAGTCGATGATGTCGTGCCAGCGATTCATTCCGCGGCCATTCTTGTACTGTGTCCAGGATCGCACGTACGTCATTGGTTTTAGCGTGACTAGCGACTTTGCAATGCTTTTGAGTTCCTCGGGCAGGATAGCGGCAACGGCAAAGGGCGTCTTAAGGAGCTGGGGCAGCCGGCAATAGGTCTTT
>CAYSMU010000280.1:0-4747 GCA_964432145.1 uncultured Chloracidobacterium sp. | reverse complement strand
ACATCGTCAAGGCAGGCGGCAGAGCCGGGATCGGCGGCCACGGCCAGATGCAGGGCATGGGCGTCCACTGGGAGATCTGGGCGATGCAGTCCGGCGGCATGTCAACGCACGATACTCTGCGTGTGGCAACGATCTTCGGGGCCCAGGCGATCGGTCTCGCTCAAGACGTCGGTTCGATCGAGCCGGGCAAGCTCGCCGACCTGATCATCATGGACAAGAATCCGCTGACCGATATTCGCAATACGGATTCCATCAGAATGGTGATGAAGAACGGCGAACTCTTCGACGCCGACACGCTAAACCAGATCTGGCCACAGCAAAAGCCGCTCGGTAACCAGTACTGGTGGAACACGGGGCCGAAGTAAGATAGGAGAACGGATTCCCAAAGCGGGGGCATATCATTAATAGTGAGGATACGCCCCTTATTGATGTACCGTTGGTATTACTTGTCCTGTTTTGTGGCTGCTCGATCTTCGATCGTCGCGAGTCGGGATAAGGCAAGCTGGTATTCGGTAAATGTCTTTGTGCCGTTATCACGAACCCAATTAAAGTGGGCTTTGGCCTCGTCAGTTTTTCCGGCCGCAATGAATAGGGCTCCTAGATAGGCTCGGGCTTCAGTCATTTTTTCCGAACTATCGGCTAAAGCCAACAATTGTTGCTCACTGATCTCATCATTGAAAAAACGAACACTGGGATATGGCCATGCTTCCTTCTTCAACTTCGAAACAGCCTCGTCAATTATTTTGTTTGCAGAATCGATTTGGCTACTTTGACGAAGAGCTAAATATTCGGTGATCGCAGCATAAATGGAGTATCCGTCGCGCCAACCTTTAAGTCTCAGAAATGCTTGTGTGTCCGAAACAGCTTGTTCATTATTGCTTAGGATCAAATTCACCCTAGCGCGTGCTATCCGTACGGAATGATCCTTCGGTTCTAGAATAATTGCGTTAGTGTAAGCTTTTTGAGCGTTGAGATATTGCCCTAAGGCAAGGAAAGAGCGTCCGGCACTGTAAAATATCGTCCACCGAAGTGACGTGGGAAATTTGAGAGCCTGCATATAAGCCTCAAGGGCCTCAGTATGACGCCCCATATCTGCATAAGCTGCTCCCAAGTTGGTGTGCACGGTTGCACAATCAGGCTCGGCTTTGACCGCTCGTTGGAATTCGGCGAGCGCCTTTAATTTTTCCCCTTTCTTCGTGAATTCGATGCCGGCGTCGGTCGCACTTCTCGCCCTATCCGAAAAACATTCCGGGGGACCATTTATCAAACGAACTTGCGATAACGATTCTGTCGCAAAAAATAGAAGGCCGAACATAACAAAAGTCAATTTTTTCGTCATATACACCTCCGCGACATCAACTATAGGGGGATCGACGGTGAACCAGCATTTGGGCGTTGTAGACCACCCGCATCGGAATCAACCCTTGCCTAACTTTTTCGAACAGGGGATAGATTCGAGGTCTGGTTCCTCAGCAGTCTCGTCCTTATATTCGTAATAGAAACATGCAAACGGCCTATATTGCCGCCCGTTGAATCTGTACCAAACCATATCCCCGGAGTTGTAGCTTCCATGCGTACGAGTCCAAATGTCGTGATACCCGAGTCGCTTTTCATTTCTCAAACCGAAAGTCTGTGTAAGATGAGCGTCCGTAAAGACCTGCCGATAAGATCGACCCGATGACTCGAAAATCTCCATGGTGCAATTGCCGGTCGCTGAGCAGCCCCATTCCACGGCCAACTCGGCCTTTCCGTCATCATTTAGATCAATGTATGTCGGTACTACGTTCTTGTTAGGATCCCAACCAACAGCCTTTTCCAAGGTATTGGAACAAAATGGGGTGTTTTCCAATCGGTCCCCGCGGAGCCAACTCCGAATTATCGGTCGGAAATCCGGCCCGTCGTCATCAAATGCGCCGCAATTGCTCTCCGGAAATGAATATTGAATGTCGGGAGGTGGAATACGGTCAGTTGTGTCTTGGGCAAATTGCTCCTCTACCGGCAACGGCAACTGATCAGAGTGGCTTTTTCCAAGTTGAACCACGAGAAAAGAACTCACGGAAAATGTGATAAGAGATACTGGAAAAAACCAAAAAAACCGATTCATGAGAGGACTCCGTGAATGAATAATATTCCTTTCGGTTTGGCAAATCAACAAGTTTTCCTAGGTGGTCACTTGTGCTCATGGCGATCAAAAGGCCACGCTGATTGTCCGCTTCCCCGCGTAGATCCGCGCCATTGCGCGGCAGTTGTCGAACACTCGCGACGTGACGACGCCCGCGGTCGGTTCGTCGACGAGAGCGGCGGCGCGGGCGGCCTTGATGAGCCAGCCCTGGGACGCGGCGGCGTTGATGTCGTAGGTCGGCGTCCATTCTTCGTGGAGCGGGGCGAGGCCGTTGGCGTCTTCGAGCGCCGCGGCGGCGAGAAGTTCGGTGAGTTCGTCCTCGGTAAGAGCGGGCTCTGCGTCCCAGGCGGTAAGGGTTTTGAGTTGATCAAGGTATGACATGAGTTACAGAGTTACAGAGTTTCAGAGTTTCAGAGTTTCAGAGTTACGGAGTTACGGAGCTGGGAGTTGAGAGTTGCAGAGACCAGATCTTTGACTCTGGAACTCTGCAACTCTGCTAACTCTCTAACTCTTATCAGCGATCAGCATCGCCAGGCACGTCGGGCGGACGACCTTGGCGCCATAAACGTGAAGGCCCTTGACGGCATCGCCGAATCGCTTCTCCGGCTTGTAGGTCTGCACATCGACGATCTGCTCGACATACGAGCACGCCATCGAATGGCCGGCCATGATCTTGTACTTGGTGCCGGTGGTATTTGGGACGTTATTCGATTTCAGGATCGAGAATCCCGCGGCCTCACCGACCTCGCCATTTTGCAGGCGGCGTTCGCCGGGCATTGTGCCCGAGCGGACAAATCGATCATCCTTGAGCAGCAGGCCGTGAAACCACGCCGGCACGATGACGAATCGCCCGTCGGTCGGCACACTTGCCTCGTCGAGCAGCACGCCGAGATCGACGAGATACTCATAGGCATTGTCCTTGGTCGGCACCTCGGGCGTCGCGACCGAGCCGATCTTGTTTTCGTTAGCTACCGAAGCCTCGAGCGTCGACGCGATAAACGAGTCGGCATAGTCGCGCAGCTTCCACGCCGAGCGCCGCATCGCCTCGTCAAGCACGTTGACGTTCTGCTGGGCCCGATCGACCGAGTCGACATAAAAATTGAAATACTTCGCCTGGTCGATCACGAGCGTCTGTTCCTCATCGGTCAGTGCCTCGGGGTCGGCGATGTTGGTATCCTTGGTGTAATCGTCGATAGTAACGTCGCCGATCGACGCGATCTTGACCGTATTGCCGGCCTCGCGTATCTCGCCTTCGTAATCGCGATTACAAACGTCACGCTGTCCGTAAACGAGCGCCTTATCGAGAGCGGTGAGCAATCTCGCCGCCCAAACAGTGGGTATGAATTCTAGTGCCATAGTTTTAGTGAATAGTTAATAGTGAATAGTGAACAGTGGAAAAGAGTCTGAACTGTTCACTGTTAGTTGTTCGTTTTTAGTTGGAGAGCACGCGTTTTACATCGGCCCAATCGAGCCTTGCGATCTCGGCCGGCTTCATCTTTGAGAGTGCCGCCCGCGTCAGTCGCGGCGTATCCGTCTGTCCGGCACCGCCGTCGATCGAACGCGGAGCGGGCGTCTCAAACTGCTCGGGGTATTTCGCCTTGAGGCCCGCGATCAGCTCAGCAGAATTGACCGGATTGCCTTCGTCGTCGAACACGAGTTCGTGTCTGAGCGCGTCCCAGAGCAGCTCCGGCGAACGCGCACCTGACTTTCCCAGCTCTGTCGTGACCGATGCCTGCGCTTCATTCAGGCGTATCGCCGCCTTGAGCTGCGCATTCTCGGTCTGGAGAGCTTCCACGTCGGCCGCGGGTGGTTGAAGCTGAGCCGGCTGCGTCTCAGTTTCCTGGGACGCATCGGTCGTGGTTGGTTGTGTTAGATCACCGGCTATCGCAGGTGGTTCTAATTGTTGTTTTGATTTCATAAGTTTTTATTAAGAACCCGGTCGCTACCGCTCCCGGTACTGACATGCTCACCGCGTGGGCAACGCTCTGGTCGCGTCGCTACGCGACGATCTCTCGATCTGCATTTTCAGGATCTCGTTCTCCAGCCGTTCGCGTTCGGTGATCGGCGACGGGTCTTCCCATTCGGTTGTTAATTGCGTCCCGGGAATTCCCTCGATCTGCAGAGCGAACGCCATCACGTCGGCCCAAACCTGGCCGAACGCCGCCTGGCGGTCGCGGACCTTGGCGAGAAAGCGCGTCTCCGACCGCTTTATCGATTCGCCGCTCGCGACCTCGTGCGACTGCTGCAGAAAATAGTGCAGCGGCGTGCCCGTCACGCTCGCGATATCGACGCGAAAGCTGTCCTTTACCTTGAGGAACTGCTCCAGCTCGGCCGGCTCAAAATCGCCGAACCGCGCGTCCTTGCCCGCGACCCAAAGGTTGTCGATACCGTTTTTGAAAGGCGTGATCGCATTGCCCTGCTCGTCGTAATCTATCTCGATGCCGGCGACCCATCGCTGTCGAAACGACGAATACTCCATCGCCACGAGCATATCGAGCACCGATTTGTTTAGTCCGTCCTGAACGGGGATCGCCGCCTCGAGCTCCGAACGCCCGTGCGTCCCAAGATCGGCGTTGTTGGCGAAGTGAAAAACCGGAACGACGCCAAACGGATTTGGGACCGCGG
>CAYSMU010000279.1:3458-4747 GCA_964432145.1 uncultured Chloracidobacterium sp. | reverse complement strand
TCGCGAAGATCGCCGCCCCGGCGGCAAGTCTTTGAATGAATGAAGTGCGTATGTTCATTATCTAATACCTCAAAATGCAATATAGCGTAAACGTATCTGCTACAGTCTTAGACGCTGCGCCGACCCAAAAGGGCGAATAAAAGTGCGGCCCCGGCCGCGAGCCGCCGAAGTAAAATGGACAACAATTCGATACCGATATTCATCTAACGTCTCGAACTTTAGCCGACGTGCGCGCTAAACTGTTCGGAGTGAAAACTATGAAACGGAACAATCTGATGATGATCTTCGCGTCCATCGCGATGTTCCTTGCGGCTGTGCCCGCAATGGCCCAGGCCGATACGTTTAGCGATCCGACGGTCGACTACAGCTTCCAATTGCCGGAACCGAAATGGAAAATGACCGTCAAGCCCTCGGTGACGAGCCCGAACGTCGAATACGTATACGGCGACCGATTTGACGGGCACCTCGAAGTGCGAAGGCTCACGGTGGCGAAAGACTCGATACTCTCGGATATCGTCCAGTCCGAGGAGCAAAAGCTCCAGTTCAGGCCGGGCTTCGTCGCAGGTAAGGAAGAAAATTTCGCCGGACGCCTTCGCGGAAGCGTCTTCAATTTTGAATACGTCGCCGCCGGCCGGAGTATGGCGGGCAGGTTCTATTTCCTGAAGGTGAACGAAACCACGATCTACCTTCTCAGATTTTCGGGCCAAAAGGACATGCTCCGCTCGATCCGCAACCAGACCGATTCCATTGCCCGGACGTTTGGTGTCAAATGAAGCCCTTATACACATCTTAAACCACGAGATCGGGTGCCTGCGTGCACCCTTTTTCATTGCCCGATACTGACATTCTCCCATGTCCCGCGTGCAGCACGCACGCTTTTCGGAGCCTTCATTGCGTCCTTCGCGGGCTTTGCGTTTATATCGGGTCAATTCGCCACAGAGACTACTGAGGACAAATTTCCTTTTTCACGTTTCCCCTTTTTGCCTTTGCCCGCTGTCCGGCGTTTTTCGCTTTTTCCCACGCGGTGCAGCTTAGTTTGCTGCCACAACGTTCCTGTAAGTGCCCTAAATACATACTTTAGCGGTTTCGCCGCTTATTCGCTCTAATCAGAGTCGAAAAAGACGTTGGCCACGATATGACCACAGAATGACCACGATCCGGCCACGACGTGGCTATCATAAAAGTCGCCTCGGACGGCCGTTTTGCAGGGCCTTTCGCCCCCGCATCGCCGCGTCGTGGCATATTAGCGATCAAATGGAAATACCGATCCGCCGATAAAGTCGCATAAT
>CAYSMU010000279.1:0-3448 GCA_964432145.1 uncultured Chloracidobacterium sp. | reverse complement strand
GCATAATGCCGATCTTCCCGATCATAATAGTCGACCGGACGCGAGACGTGCTGATGGCAGCGGTAGATCGGGCCCGATTCGACCGGGCGACGATCACCGTTTGGTTATTCAGATTGTATTAGAGCCGCGCCGGACGCCGAATGAGAATGGCTATTCTATTGGCCGTCGCGTTCGGAGGGGAAGACGGGCCGGGTCGCGTCAGGGCGGTCGGGTGAGGTGTGGCGGTGGATTATCTTCCACTCCTTGCCCGCAAGCTTGTATACGAGCGTCATTCGGCCGGCCGAGGTTTCGAGTTTGCCGTCAAACTCCTGTGTTTGCTTCCATTTACAGGTGAGATATGCGTTGGTCTTCCCGAGAAGTTCAATGCGAAGCCCCGTGATCTCGAGAGTAACGTTCGAGATCCGTGCGTAGCTTGCGTCGACATTCGCCTTGACGGTGTCCCAGCCGAGCGTGGCGGTTCCATTGTTATTGAAGATCAGAAGGCGATCGCTCTTATCGTAGGCCGCCATGACCTTCTCGGCATCGACTTGCTTTATGCCGTCGACGAGACGGTCAAAAGCGTCGCGCACACCTTTGGTCGGGTCGACCTTTCCTGCGGCGGCCTTTTGGCCAAAGGCGGCGAACCCACAAACTAACACGATAAGAGCGGACGATAGAATAGATCTCATTTCGATAACCCCTATCGAAAATCTTAGTCCGCCGCAGACGGAAAATCAAAAAGGAAAATGGCCCGGACCTCCGCGTCGCCGTACAAACGTAATTTGTTACTTGATCTTTTGAAGGGCCGTGACGATCTCGTCCGGATCGGGCCGTTTCTTATAATCGGGCTCTACGTGAGCAAAGACGATCTCGCCCTTCTTATTGACCACATAGGTTGCGGATATGGGCAACTCGGGTTTTTCCATCGAGTTGTATTTCGCGACATCGAGGCCGCCGGACTTGTACCGGGCTGCGAGGTCGTCAGGCATCTGGTAAACCAGCCCGAATTTACGGGCTGTGTCGAGGTTCGGGTCGCTGAGTACGGTATATGTCAGCTCGTTCTTTTTTGCGACAGCCGTCGAACGGTCCGCGTTCTCGACCGAGATCGCAACAAGAACGCCGCCGCTTTCCTTTATCCGCGCGAGGTTCTTTTGGAGGCGGTTGAGGTAGGCATTGCAAAACGGGCACCACGCCCCACGATAAAAGACGATAACCAGGTTGCCCTGTTTCATCAGGTCGCGGCTAGCGACCGGTTTACCCATTGAGTCGTTCAGAGTGAATTCCGGTATCCTGCCGCCGGCTTTGAGGGCCGATCTGGCCGCCTCATCGACGGTTACCTGAGCGGACGCTGCGGACATCGAAGCGAAAATAGCAAAAACAAGCAGAACCAGACTAAATCTCATAGTATCTTGATCGCGCAACACGGCTGTTCTATTCCATAAATCTAAACTTTTTGAACGAGGCGTTCTAATGCGGTGTAAAAGCGCACGATATGGCATCTCTCAGGCTCGACTTTGCACGATTTCGTCGCGTCCGGCAAGCCGCAAGTGCCTATTTCCATTGATTTTAGGGAGATGTTGGGGCCACGCCCTCGCGGTACATAGATTGCAATGAAATGAGGCATGAGTTGAATTCTCCCCTTCGACCGAACGGACTTTGCAACATTTTGGAGGAAACTATAATGCGTACAGCGGCTAAATTATTCTGGTTGGCCACGCTCTTGCTGCTCGCAGGCATTCCGGTACTCGCCGGGACCGCCGCACAGACGATCAATCTGCCCGAAAGCGGGATCAATTATGTTTTGGATGACGACGATGAGCCCGAGGTGACGGCACGCGTCGCCCGCGTCAGCTTTTTGTCTGGTGATGCCAAGATCCGTCGTTCAGGGGCCGAGGAGTGGGAGACGATCACTCTGAATCTGCCGGTCGTCGAGGGAGACGAGATCGCGACCGAGGCATGGTCCAAGGTCGAGCTGCAATTTGGCAAAGATCAGCATCTTCGGCTTAACGGAAACTCGTACCTCAAGCTCGTGACCCTTCGCGACGAAGGGGTCGCGGTCAGCCTGACGCTTGGAACGATGAACCTGCGGGTCAAGTCGTTTGACAAGAACAAGTCCTCATTCGAGATCGATGCACCAAAGACGACGGTCGCAATTCAGCGATCGGGTTCGTACCGCATCGACGCGGGCCGCGACGGCGACAGCGAGATCCGCGTCGCGGCGACCGACGGCGGCGAGGCACGTATTTATTCAGAGGGCTCGGGATTCACGCTCAAGAACGGCCGCAGCTCGCGGATCTTCATCGACGGGCCGAACACCGGCGAATGGGAGACGGGCGATGCGTCGCGTTTCGTCGACGATTTCGACCGCTGGACGGCCGAGCGTGATTCGACCGTTTCGAGGCAATTGGCTACCGCCTACTACGACAAATACTACGACGACGATATTTACGGTGCCGACGACCTTAACGATAACGGCCAGTGGACCTATATCCCGACTTATGGAAACGTATGGCGGCCGTACAGCAGTTCGATCAATCGCTGGGCCGACTGGTCGCCTTACCGCTACGGGCATTGGCGATGGATGTCGCCCTTTGGCTGGGTTTGGGTGAACGACGAGCCGTGGGGCTGGGCGACCTATCATCACGGCCGGTGGGTCTATTACGCCGGCGGATGGTACTGGACGCCGTATGGCTACTACCGGCCGCGGCGAAGCTGGTGGTTCCCGGCGCTCGTCTCGATCACGATCTTTAACAACAACACATGCTGGTATCCGCTCGGGTGGCGGCATCGGTGGCGCAATTACAATCCGCACCACGGCCCGCGAAACAACGGCGGACCCAGAAACAATGGCTTGCCGCCTCGGATCAATACCGATCCGCGCGACCTGAGTGCTCGAAAGGAAATGCCGCTCGACGACGAGAATGGCGTTCCGCCGGGTGGAGTCGTGTCGATCAGCAACGACAAGTTCGGCACCAAGACCCGGCCGACGCGGCCTCCGCAGGACGTTGCCAAGTCGATCATCGCAAGAAAGAACCCCGACGGGCCGATCCTGCCCGAGTACAAGGACGTCAGCCGCCGCGTCAGCCTGGATATCATTGCGGAAAAGCCCGCGATCGAAGCTCGGGCGATAGGCGCAAAGACCGGGGCCGGAGTTCGCCGCACGGAACGTCCGATGGATGAGGACCTGCGGACCAAGACCGTCTTTGGCGGCCGTGAGCCTCGACGTGACGATCCGCCGTCGGGCGGTGCTCCGACGGATTCGCGCAAGCAGGGAGCCTTCGAACGTCCGCCCGTAAGGGCTGACGGCGGCGGCACGGTACGCATCACGCCGAAGGACTTGCCGCGATTTGATCCGCCTGCGGACGATAAGGAACCTGTCCGAACCGAGCGGCCGCGGGACCCGGCACCGGGTTACACGCCGCCCGTTGTGAAGGAAACACCGCCGACACAGCGTCCGAAGGAAACGCCT
>CAYSMU010000278.1:0-4758 GCA_964432145.1 uncultured Chloracidobacterium sp. | reverse complement strand
GACTTCTACGAGATGTACCGGAACGACATCAAGAACACTTGGACCGACGAAGAGGTCGATTTTTCGACCGACGTAATGGACCTCAAGAATAAGATGGCGCCGAGCGAGCGGCACATGATCAACCGTCTCGTCGCATTTTTTGCCACGGGTGATTCGATCGTGTCGAACAATCTGGTTCTAAATCTTTATAAGCACATTAATTCGCCCGAGGCGAGAATGTACCTCTCGAGACAGCTCTACGAAGAGGCCGTCCACGTGCAGTTTTACCTGACGCTGCTCGACACATACATTCCCGATCACCACGAGCGGGAAGCGGCCTTTGCGGCCGTCGAGAACATACCGTCGATAAATAAAAAGGCTGAGTTTTGCTTCAAGTGGATCGATTCGATCAATGATCTCGACAGCCTAAAGAGTCCGGGCGACCGCAAGATGTTCCTGCTCAATCTGATATGCTTCGCGGCATGTATCGAAGGGCTGTTCTTCTTTGCGGCATTTGCATA
Organism: uncultured Chloracidobacterium sp.; assembly: GCA_964432145.1. Lineage (GTDB taxonomy): Bacteria > Acidobacteriota > Blastocatellia > Pyrinomonadales > Pyrinomonadaceae > OLB17. The sequence goes on along the minus strand of CAYSMU010000278.1, from coordinate 4,258 downwards.
TGTGTATTTCCTGCGTTCAAAGGGGCTGCTTCACGGCCTCGCGGCAGGTACTAACTGGGTCTTTCGCGACGAGTCGGCTCATATGAAATTTGCGTTCGATGTTGTCAAGACCGTCCGTAAGGAAGAGCCGCTGTTGTTTGACGCCGAGCTCGAACGCTCGGTCGCAACTATGCTCGACGAAGCCGTCGAGTGCGAGATGCAATTCGCCCAGGACATCCTGTCCGGCGGCGTCGCCGGCCTCTCGGTCGCTGATATGCGGCAATATCTTGAGTTTATCGCAGACCAACGGCTCGTCATGCTCGGAATGAACAAGAGCTATGGAGCAAAAAATCCTTTCTCGTTCATGGACCTGCAAGACGTTCAGGAACTTGCCAACTTCTTCGAACGCCGCGTCTCGGCGTATCAGGTAGCTGTTGCGGGTGAGGTGAGTTTTAGCGAAGCGTTTTAGAATTTCGCAGTTGTGCGGAGGTCAATACCTTAGGGGTTGATGCTTTCATAGAACTGATGGAAGTGGGTTCGGAGTAGGTTGTAAAATGTTCTAAAATTGCGTTCTCTTCCTCAACAGAGTGTGCTAGCAGAGTTAATTCATCGATTTGACCGTTTATGTTGGTTCGCTTCACCCTAAGTTCGCGTGCGTTGTTTCTTTGAATATAGGCGACCCAGACATAGCGAGCCGCAACGAAAAGACCACCGAGCATAGTTCCGCCCAAAATAAGTTTCAAAAATGCCAACCCGTATTCGTTCATCCTTCTTCCTCGTCGCTATATATCACACCACAACTTATTTGATGTTTAATGTTGCGACGTGTGAAAATGTGCAAACGTGCCATAACTCCTTACAAATCCTACACTTTTCCTTCCACACAGAATTGTGGAAATATTTGTGGAAACCTGATTCTTATGCACCCACGCTTTATAATTGCAGGGGCGTGCATCACGGTCGTGTGATGCTTGCGCCGACTCGCGACCAGCTATTAGATTAGCTTGTGTCGTGTCTTTATGTATTTGGGGATCAATATCAATGAATGGACAAATTACGGACTTTATCAAACACCACTATCGCCACTTCAACGCCGCGGCGCTGATCGACGCGGCCGAGGGCTATAAGAAGCATCTTGACGGCGGAGGCAAGATGATGATCACGCTCGCCGGGGCGATGTCAACGGCTGAGTTGGGGTTGAGTTTGGCCGAGATGATCCGCCAGGACAAGGTGCAGATCATTTCCTGCACTGGAGCGAATCTTGAAGAGGACCTCTTCAATCTTGTCGCCCACGATTATTACGAACGCGTGCCGCATTACCGCGACCTGACACCCGATGATGAGCAGGCCCTGCTTGATCGCCACATGAACCGAGTAACTGATACCTGCATCCCCGAGCACGAAGCGATGCGGCGGCTCGAAAAGGCGATGGTCGACGTCTGGACGCGTGCCGAGGCCGAGGGCGAGCGATATTTCCCTCACGAATTCATGTATCAGGTCTTAAAGAACGGCTCACTTGAGGAGTATTACCAGATCGACCTCAAAGACTCGTGGATGTATGCCGCGATGGAAAAGAACTTGCCGATGGTCGTGCCTGGATGGGAAGATTCGACGATGGGCAATATGTTCGCAGGGCACGTGATCACCGGTGATGTTGAGAATGTCCACACGGTGCGCACTGGCATCGAATACATGACGATGCTCGCCGAGTGGTACACGAACAACGCGAACGACGATTCCACGATAGGCTTTTTTCAGATAGGCGGCGGAATCGCGGGCGATTTCCCGATATGCGTCGTGCCGATGCTACATCAGGACCTTCAGCGTGACAATGTGCCGGTCTGGGGCTATTTCTGTCAGATCTCAGACTCGACCACGAGCTACGGCTCCTATTCAGGAGCTGTACCGAATGAGAAGATCACATGGGGCAAGCTAGAAGCTACTACTCCTAAATTCATCGTCGAATCAGACGCGTCGATCGTCGCACCGCTGATGTTCGCATATATCCTCAGTTGGTAATGGAACACTTCGACGTCCTAATCATCGGTGCAGGGCTTTCCGGTATCGGAGCAGGTGCACGCCTGAGGATGGATTGCCCGGATAAGACGTTTGCAATACTCGAGGGCCGTGAGCGGAGCGGCGGAACGTGGGACCTGTTTCGTTATCCGGGAATTCGATCGGACTCGGATATGTTCACTCTTGGCTACCGCTTCCGGCCCTGGCTCGATGCCAAGGCGATCGCCGACGGGACTGCGATACTCAATTACATCCGCGAAACGTCGACTGAATATGATCTTGATAAAGAGATACGCTATGGCCATCGCGTTCGACGGGCTGAATGGTCATCGGGCGATGCGAGGTGGATGGTGCAGGCGGAAGCACGACCGGTAGGGAGTGTGCGCGAAGCGAACGGAGACCTCCGGCAAAGCCGCCATGCCGCGGAAATGGAAACCAAGTCCTTTACCTGCAATTTCATCTACCTCTGCACCGGCTATTACGAATATGAGAAAGGCTACACGCCCGAATGGCCCGGTTTCGACAAATACACCGGCACTCTCGTCCACCCGCAGAAATGGCCTGAGGATCTCGACTACACCGGCAAGAATGTTCTCGTCATCGGCAGCGGAGCGACGGCCATTACGCTCGTCCCGGCAATGGCGGGAAAGTCCGCCCACGTGACGATGCTCCAGCGTTCGCCGACGTACGTCGTCACCATGCCCTCGCAGGACAAGATCGCCGATTTTTTCCGTTCCATACTTCCCCAAAAAGCTGCCTACGCATTATCGCGATGGAAGAATATTCTGCGTCAGGCCATCTTTTACGCGGGTTCGCGGAAATATCCCAACGCCATGAAACGGCTTATCGCGAAGGGCATTCGAAACGAGATAGGCGACAAAGAACTCGAAAAGCATTTCACGCCGAAATACAACCCGTGGGACCAACGATTGTGCATTGTACCCGATTCGGACTTATTCAAGGCTATACGTACCGGAAAAGCGTCGGTGGTGACCGGCAGTATTGAGACTTTCACAGAGACAGGCGTCCGGCTCGACAATGGCGACGTACTAGATGCGGACATCATTGTCACCGCGACGGGCCTTAATCTCAAGATAATGTCGGGCCTCGAACTCGCGATTGACGGAGAAACAGTCGATCTGTCGAAAAAGTTTGCCTACAAGGGCATGATGTACAACGACGTGCCTAATCTCGCACAGGCGTTCGGTTACACGAACGCATCATGGACGCTCAAATGCGACCTTACGAGCGAATACGTCTGCCGGTTGCTCAAGCACATGGACAGGCACGGCTTCAAAAGCTGCACTCCCCGGGCGAATGACCCGACACTTACGCGCGAACCTGTCCTGGATTTTAACTCGACTTACATCCTTCGCGTACTCGACGAACTGCCAAGCCAAGGGTCGAAACATCCCTGGCGGCTGCATCAAAACTACTTCAAGGACCTCAAAATGCTCCGATACGGGAGCGTCGAGGACATAGCAATGGAGTTCCACCCTACCTCCAAAAATTAGGTACCATAGAGTTTTATCCCGAATATGTCGATATTTGCATCATTACTGATCCTCGCCTGCGCTCCACCCGCACTTCTCGATTTCGCTATTCCCAGGTGGCAGGCTGACCAGAGCGTCCGCATCGAGGACAGCTATAAATGGCTGTACCAGGCGACACGAGGCGGCGAGCACGCAGTGCCCGACCGCGAGACGGCCCAACGCTGGCTCGATAACGAGTGGTCTTCGTTAACCGCCGAGCCGAAGGACGAGAATGAATGGGTACCACTTTGTCCCGGCGGCGAGATCGGACGGCTTAACCTGCGGCCCTTCAAAGCCGGGGGCGGTAAGGCGAACGACCTGCTTGACGCGTTTCTGATCAGTGCCCGGGAATACCGCGGCGAGCGTGACGCGTTTACCGAAGCTTGGGCCGAACTAGGGGCCAGGCTGAAGCGGCGAGGCCTGGGGGAGATAACCTATAAGGAATGGCTCCGCCTCGATGCTCAAATGAAAAACAAAGGGTATCCCGCAATTCACCACAGCGAAAGCTACAATAAAGCCCGCCGGCCCGCATACCGCATCCTTACTCGCGACCAGGCCCGGCGGCTAATACCTTCCTAGCCTCATCGTTGTGCTGACCGAACGTGCAAGTTAGAGTATTCTTTTGAGCTATGAAGATCTTTCACGGCACTGAGAACGCAAATATCGCCAAGCCTACGGTGCTCACCCTTGGCGTCTTTGATGGGCTGCACCTTGGCCATCAGCGAATAATG
>CAYSMU010000277.1:0-4767 GCA_964432145.1 uncultured Chloracidobacterium sp. | reverse complement strand
ATTTCCGATGCTTCCAACTTTCTTTTTAGGGAAAGTGCAGCTTGTCTTAGGCGGAGCGAGGAAAGTCCATTCCCTGTTTCCAACAGTACGCCTGTGTGTGTCACAAAATGACAGCCCTGAATGTAGTTCTTGTGGTACGCCTGTGTTGCCAAATCGTGAAGGGAATCCGAAGAATTCACTAAACCGATCCAACAGGAAGTATCAACAAAAACGCGTCTCATTCTTCACTCTGTTTTGGCAGACCATACAAGTAATGATCAATATTGATCGCTAGGTCGCTAATGCCAGTTTTGACGGCAATATCCGAAAAGTCGGCCGCAGGATCGATCTCATCAGGAAATCTTACGGTTATTTCGACCATAATGCCTTCCTCGATCTCGACCTTCTGAATCGGTCGGAACACGCCGTTCTCGTAAATGGCTTCGACTGTATTCATAACTGTATCTTTATACACCTTTTCGCTCTCAATCCATAGCCGAGGATCTGAACAAAATCATTGCAATTCATGTAATAAAGTTTAAGTTTGGAGCAAGATTTGCACTTGACAATGGTACACTCATATTTTATTATCCTTGTAGACTAAGTAATTAGTCATTTATCAAATTTTGGAGGAAACGACTATGTATATCGCTAAATATGACCCATTTCGTGAAGTCCGCTCCCTTCAGGACGAGGTAAATCGCTTGTTCACGACTGCTTTTCCGTCAACGAACGGCCGCGAGGATATGCTCAACGGAGCGTGGTATCCGAAAGTAGATATTTTTGAGAACAGCGACCACCTTGTTCTCGAGGCAGAATTGCCCGGCATGAAACGCGAGGATTTCGAACTTTCGTTCGAGAACAATGTGCTGACGCTAAAGGGCGAACGTAAGTTTGAGAAGAAGGACGACGGTGACAATTATCATCGTGTCGAACGTGCATACGGCGCATTTACGCGTTCATTCACGCTGCCGCCGACGGTAACCGCTGAAGGTGCAAATGCCGAATTTGAGAACGGCGTCCTGCACATCAGCTTGCCGAAGCGAGAAGAAACTAAGGCCCGTAAGATCGAGGTCAAGAGCATTGGCACGGGTGCAAAGACGATCGAAGCGTCCAAGACCGCCAATGCCTAATTTGAGGTCTACCGTTGAAGACGCAGAGCCGCTGATCCTTGTGGAAAGCTCTGCGTCTTTTGCGTCTTCGGCGGTAAGATAAATATATGAGATTCGACAGATTTACGATCCGCGGCCAGGAGGCTGTACAGGAAGCTATCACGCTCGCCGAGAAAGGCCAGAATCAGCAGGTCGAGCCCGAGCATGTGCTCGCCGCGATGCTGGCTCAGGCTGAGGGTGTCGTCAAGCCGATATTGGGCAAGATCGGCGCGAATGCGCAGACGATCCTGACCGACGTCGAGGCTTCGATAGCTAAGTTTCCCAAGGTTTCGGGCGGCCAGCAATACTTCAGCTCGCGTACGAACACGATCTTTCAGGACGCTCAGAAAGAGGCGGAGAAGATGCAGGACGAGTATCTCTCGACCGAGCATCTGCTGATAGCGATCGCGGCTGAAAAAGAAGGCGATGCGGGTCGTATTCTGCGTTCGAACGGCATCACGCGTGACGACCTTGAGAAGGTCATCACCGACATGCGCGGCGGTTCGCGGATCACCGATCAGAACGCCGAAGAGAATTTTCAGTCGCTCGAGAAATATGCCCAGGACCTGACCGAGCGCGCGCGTAAGGGCAAACTCGATCCGGTGATCGGCCGCGATGATGAGATCCGCCGCACAATACAGATCCTGTCGCGTCGAACGAAGAACAATCCTGTGCTGATAGGCGAGCCGGGCGTCGGCAAGACGGCGATCGTCGAGGGACTGGCACAGCGGATCGTTTCAGGCGATGTGCCCGAGACACTCAAGAACAAACGGCTTGTCTCGCTCGATCTCGGCGCGATGCTTGCGGGTGCAAAGTATCGGGGCGAATTCGAAGACCGGTTAAAAGCTGTATTGAACGAGATCGAAAAGGCCGAAGGGCAGATCATTCTGTTTATCGACGAGCTGCATACCCTCGTTGGCGCGGGTGCGAGCGAGGGAGCGATCGACGCGTCGAATATGCTCAAGCCGGCGTTGGCACGGGGCACCTTGCGTGCGGTCGGTGCGACGACGCTTGCCGAGTATCAGAAATATATTGAGAAAGACAAGGCTCTCGAGCGCCGTTTCCAGCAGGTATACATCGGCGAGCCGACGGTCGAGGACACGATCGCGATCCTTCGCGGATTGAAAGAGCGGTATGAGGTCCACCACGGGGTTCGCATCAAGGACGCGGCGATCGTCGCAGCGGCGACATTGTCGAACCGCTACATTACGGACAGGTTTTTGCCGGACAAGGCTATCGATCTGATCGACGAAGCCGCCTCGCGTATACGCATCGAGATCGACTCGCTGCCGCAGGAGATCGACGTGCTTGAGCGTGAGATCCTACAGCTTGAGATCGAGCGGCAGGCGCTTTCCCGCGAGACTGACAAAAAATCGAAGGAACGCCTCGACGACATCGAGCGGCGCATCGGCGATCTTAACGAGAAATCCTCGGCGATGAAGGCCAAGTGGCAGTCTGAGAAAGAAGAGATCGAAAAGATGCGCACCGGCAAGGAGCAGCTTGAACAAGCCCGGCTCGAACTCGAACGTGCCCGTCAGGCAGGCGATCTGACCAAGGCCGCCGAGATCCAGTACGGCCGCATTCCCGAGCTGGAGAAGCTGCTCGAATCTGAGCAGGCACGGCTTGCGGAACTGCAGAAAGACGGTGTCTTCCTCAAGGAAGAGGTCGATGAAGAGGACGTCGCCGAGGTCGTTGCTAAATGGACCGGTGTACCGGTCTCCAAAATGCTTGAAGGCGAGATGCAAAAGCTCGTCAATATGGAGGCGAACCTTCGCAAACGAGTTATCGGCCAGGACGAAGCTCTCGAAGCTGTCGCAAATGCCGTAAGGCGTGCCAGAGCCGGGCTTCAAGACCCAAATCGCCCGGTCGGCTCATTCATTTTCCTTGGGCCGACAGGCGTCGGAAAGACAGAGACGGCCCGGGCCCTCGCAGAATTTCTATTCGACGACGAGCGTGCAATGGTCCGGCTCGACATGTCGGAGTACATGGAGAAACACGCCGTCGCCCGCATGATCGGAGCTCCTCCGGGATATGTCGGTTACGAGGAAGGCGGGCAGTTGACCGAGGCCGTTCGCCGGCGTCCGTATTCGGTCGTTCTTTTTGACGAGATAGAAAAGGCGCATCCGGATGTTTTTAACGTGCTTCTGCAGATCCTCGACGACGGCCGCCTGACCGACAGCAAAGGCCGCGTCGTTGATTTTAAGAATACCGTATTGATCATGACCTCGAACCTCGGTTCGCGTGAGATACAATCGGCGACTGAGAATCCGTTGGCTGACAGAGATATCAGGGCGGACGTGCTGCAGGTATTGCGGGATCACTTCAAACCCGAGTTTCTTAACAGGATCGACGATATCGTGGTATTCAAACAACTCGCCCGCGAACAGATCGCGACGATCATCGACGTTCAGCTGGAGAAGCTGCGGCAGAACCTTGCGGAACGCGGCATCACGATCGAACTGGACGGAACAGCCAAAGACCTGCTCGTCGAGGAAGGCTACGATCCGGTGTACGGTGCGCGGCCGCTCAAGCGTGCGATCCAGTCGTTGATCCAAAATCCGCTGGCGGTGAAGCTGCTCAATGGCGAGATCGGCTCGGGGCAGACAGTCCGTGTCACGGCCGAGAGCGGCGAGATGAAATTTGCCGGATCCACAACCGGCAAAGGAGCGGCAAACACTTAATTTACCGTGTGGGAAAAAGACGGGACAGCGGGACACGGACCGCGGTATTTTTGATATTGGTGCGCAAGGCTTACTATTAAAAGGTGTTTAGAAAGAAGCGAATGAGCGAAGAAGAGATCCAGTTTGACGAAGCAAACGGCAAAATTCCGGTTAAGGACAAGCGGCGATTCAATGCCGATGGCGAGTACGTCGCGGAAGAGGAATTGCCAAAAGAGCCCGTAAAGCCGGCCGCCGAAGTCGCCCTCGAGGCAAAGCTAAAGGCCGAGATCGAGCGCCGCGAGGCGGCCGAGGCAAAACTTGTTGGCGTGCAGGCGAAATTTGAAGAGGCAAAGACAAACCTCGAACGTGAGACTGCCGAAATGCGCGAGCGGCTAAAGAAAACTCTCGAAGCAAAGGCTAGTCAGGATCAGTTTAACTTTCTTACGACATTGCTGCCCGTACTCGACAATCTGAATCTTGCCGTAGCGGCAAGCGAGACCGATCCGTCGGTCGAGCATCTTCGCAATGGAGTGGTCGGCACCGCACGGAGTTTCGAGCAGGCCTTGATCAGCGTCGGCGTCGAGCCGATAGCTTCGGTCGGAACGGTCTTTGATCCCGAGCTGCACGAGGCGGTCGATATGGCACCGGCAGATGAGGACGGGAAAATACTCAAGGAATACTCGCGCGGCTACAAGTTAGGCGAACGGCTGCTGAGGCCGGCCCGTGTTCAGGTCGGGCGTGCAGCTGCAATTTCCGCGGGCGACGAGTAGATCGCTGTAAGAAACATCTTTCTGCACCGGCCGTCAGATGTTATTATGGCTCATAGACGATCTCATTCAGTTTCTCCCTCATAAGATCATCGGGTAGTACAAATTGATTTATGGCAGACATAGACGCATACAAGGATAAATTCAGCGAGAGCGGGCAGCGCATATTGGAAACGGCCTTGGGAGAATCCAAGAAGCGCGACCAAAACT
>CAYSMU010000276.1:0-4820 GCA_964432145.1 uncultured Chloracidobacterium sp. | reverse complement strand
GGCTGGACATCACATTGCGCCATTATCGCTCGAGAGCTTGGCATTCCTATGGTGACAGGGATCCGACTGGCGGATCTCAACGTAAAAGCAGGCGACCGGGTCATTGTCGATGGCAATCGTGGCGAGATCAGTCTTGGCGGCAGTACCGAAACCACGTTCGTCTCTATCGAGACCAACGATAACAATGACCTTGGCTCACACATGCCGACTGATCGGCTGCTAACGTCTGACGAAATAGAGGTCAAAATATTCGTAAACCTGGACACACCGGACCAGTACCATGCCGCAACTCGTGCCGGCGTTCAAGGAATCGGCCTCTATCGATCTGAGTTGCTGATCCGCTCAAACGGGCCATTGCCGTCTGAGTCGGAACAACATGCGGCTTATCTTCGTATCGCAAACGCCGTGGCTGGCAAGCCGGTCAGCATTCGCACTTTTGACATAGGCTGCGACGAACTCGACCGTGTCGGATCTTCTGAATCCAATCCTGCACTCGGACTAAGGTCAATTCGGCTTGGATTGTCGAACGAAAACATCATCAGGACACAGATCCGAGCCATCATTCGAGCCAATACGAGCGGAAATATTAGGATCGTCCTTCCATTTGTGTCCGGCGTCGGCGAGATACGCCGGGCCCGGCGGATAGTCGCTGACGAAATGGAAAAACTTGGAGCCGAGAATAAGGAGATGAACATGCCGCCGGTCGGAATCATGATCGAGGTTCCCTCGGCAGTCTTGCTCGCCAATGAGCTTGCCGAACATGCCGACTTTATGTGTCTCGGAACCAACGATCTTGTCCAATACCTTCTTGCCGTCGACCGTGATAACGAAATGGTCTCAGAGTGGTATCAAACCCTGCATCCGGCGGTTATTCGAGCAATCAAACATGTAGCGTCAGCCGCTTTAACGGCTGGTAAGCCGTTAACGGCCTGCGGCGAAATGGCCGGTTCACCATTTTACGTACCTTTGTTGATCGGGCTCGGCGTACGTGAGTTAAGCATGATGATCAGTTCAGTAAATCCGGTCCGCAGGCTCATCTCGGGCATATCATCCGAAGAATGCCGGGCTCTTTCTGATAGAGTCTCTGACTGTCTCACCTCCACCGAAGTCGAATATTTACTCCGCGACCACTATCGGCAAGAATGGAGCGATCTCTTTCCGAGGGGTCTTCTCGAGTCGCCCGTCCTCTAAAGACCGCATCAAAAAATAGAATTCGCGCTGCTTTCACCGTTTAATTAAACGCCGGCATCGGCGTGCCCGCCGGAGCTGCTCCAGTGAGATGAATGTGCCAAATCTGAGATCAATCACGACACTTTTCGTTTCGATCTGTGTTCTCGCCACGCTCTGTCCCGGGCAAGGGACATCCGCGAACGGCAAAAACAATCCGTATTCGCCCAGCCCGTCGGGTCGGTCTAATGGCCAAACGGTCCCTATTGATCGAGTCCGCGGGACATATCTCAAACCTGCCCGAACTGAGGTCGAACGAAGCGATTTCGTGATCACGGAAGTTGGATCTATCACAAACGCGGGACTGAGACCGATCTTAATGACCGAAGGGCCAACTGCCGTTACCGGATCGACAACTCTATCGCTAACTGAAACATATCTGATCGGTATTGGCGATGTGTTGCTCATAAATCTCAAGAACTCCCCGCAAGGAACCGGGAGATACGTAGTTCGCGATGACGGAACGATCGATTTTGCACTCGCTGGCCCAACTGTTTCCGTCCTCCGCAAGACCACGGATGCGGTATCCGCGATTCTTCGGTCCGGGATCAAACTTTTCTCCAATCCGCAGGTTGACGTTAAGATCGCTGAGTACAGAAGCCATACAGTAACCATTTCGGGACTCGCGGAGAACACAGGCGAAAAGAGCCTTAGACGCGAGGCATTGCCGCTGTTTACTCTTCGTGCCGAGGCGGAAGTCAGCCGCGATGCGAAACGCGTTTCGATCAAACGGGCTGGTTCGAACCAACTTGAGACATTCGATCTGAATGACTCAAGTTCCGACGGCGTCCTTGTATTTCCCGGAGATTCCGTCGAGTTCCTACCGGGTATAGAGGCAAAAGACCGTGTCAGCGGAGCACTTTTTCGTTAAGGGGGCGATCGCCTCTCCCGGCAAAAAAGTACTAGAAACGGCACTAACTCTTTCTAAGACTGTAACTCATAAGCTTGTAACAAAACTTTTGATTGTTCAACATTCTTTGCTATACTCAACTTGCCTTGCAAAGAAGCGCGTCGGGTGATCGCTTCTGCCAGCGGCAGAAGAGGAAAGTCCGAACACCAAAGGGCAGCGAGCCGGATAACGTCCGGGCATCCTTTCGGGGATGACGACAAGTGCAACAGAGAATAGTCCTGCCCGCAAGGGTCAAGGGTGAAACGGTGAGGTAAGAGCTCACCGGCATCGGTGGTAACACTCGATGGCCAGGTAAACTCCTCGTGGTGCAAGGCCAAATAGGAAAACGCGAAATCCGAACTGCCCGTTCGGTGCCGGAGCGATCCGGCGGCGTTTTCGGGTAGGCCGCTCGAGCCGGCCGGTAACGGTCGGCCTAGATGAATGATCACCGCCGCTTCGGCGGATACAAAATTCGGCTTATAGACGCGCTTCATTTTGCAATGGTTTTCTAAAGGTTCGCGCATCTTACATTTCGACTAAGGAGAACTTTCTTTTTATGGCAAACCGTAAAGGTGTATTCATTGGTGCGTACGTTCCGAACGAGCTTAAGGAATCACTGCGGCGACGGGCCGCTCTCGAGCATCGGACGCTGTCACAAGAGATAACACGCATTTTGGTCGAGGCGGTACATGGCAAGGGGTTGCCAGCCGGCAGTGTAGACCGGCGTGATACAACGGCCGTTCCTCGCAGGCGGGCGACCGATCCGCCCATCCGACGCCGAGCCGAGGATCTGCCATACATTGCCCCGGAAGGGAAAAGAAAATAGGCTTTCCGTCGTCTGATACAGGGCGTCGCCGGATAGACATTCGGCGACGCTTTTTTGCGTCTCTGCACTCTGTTAACATCGTTAGTGATGGACAAGAACACGATTCTTTTTGTTATTGCGGCCGCTCTCGGCGGTTTCATTGCGGGCTTTCTCCTCGCTAACGGCATCAACCGTTCGGAAATGACCTCGCTCCGATCTCAGTCGACCGTAATGGCGTCGAATACGGCCGGTACCCAGGCGGGCTCGGACCAGACGCTTTCGCCTGAGGAGATCAAAGCAAAGATCGACGAGGCCGATAAGAATGCCGATAATTTCGGCTTCCAAAAGAATCTCGGCATCGGGCTCTATCGATACGGTGCGATGAAACAGGACCCCGAGATCCTGGCCGAATCTGCCCGAATTCTTGAGCGTGCTAACAAGCTCGATCCGAAAGATTACGACGTACTTGTCTCGCTCGGCCATGCTCATTTCGACGTCGGCTTTGCGAAACGCGACATCGGCGGTTTCGTCAAGGCTCGCGAGATATACACAAAGGCCCTCGCCATCAAGCCGGACGACCTCGACGTGCGCACCGATATGGGAATATCGTACTTTGTCCAGGAACCGCCCGATTACGTAAAGGCTGCCGCTGAGCTAGAGGCAGTCGGAAAGGCCAATCCGCGGCATGACCGGTCGATGCAGTTCCTTGCCAACGTTTACATCAGGCAGCTGAAGATCGCCGAGGCCGAAAAGGTCGTCGCCAAGATCAAAGAGATCAATTCGTCCAACCCCGCGATCGCTGACCTTACCTCCCAGATCAATGCCGCAAAGGCCGGCACCAAGTAGATGAGAGAATTGTTCTTTATTCTTCTGGTGATCCTGGTGTTGCTGGCGTTGACGGCGGTGCGCTATCGCAAGCAAATTGCCGGAATGATCGGGCTCGCAAAGATGCTAAAGGAAGCCAAGGACGCGGCCACACCGGGAAGTGCACTCCGGGGAGAGAAGGGAAGCGTGCAGCTCGTCAACTGTGCCGCCTGCGGCGTCTGGGTGCCGCAGAACAAGGCGATCAAGAAACAGGAAGGTTTCTTTTACTGCTCGAACGAATGCTCTCGAACGGCTGTCAGCTCATAAAACTCAGATACCAGGCGATCAGTCGTTCGCCGAAAAGCAAAGCCACAAACGACCCGATACCAAGGAAGATGCCAAACGGGATCTGTGCCTGAAAGTCCTTGTCCTTTGACCTTGCGACGACCAGAATACCGGCCAACGCACCGGTAAAGGCTCCGACGAATATCGTCAATATCGTCAGCCGCCAGCCGAGCAGAGCGCCGATGCCGAGCAGCAGTTTTACATCGCCAAGCCCCATCGCATCCACGCCGCGAAGAGCCTTCCAGATCGCCCCAACGAGCCATAACGAGCCGCCGCCGATCAACGCCCCGAATAGTGCTCCTGCAAGGCTCACCGCCCACGCGGGCCAGCCCGCGAGCCACGATATCGGGCCGTAAGTCGTGTCGGTAAAGTAATTACCCTCGAAGGCGATCGGATATGCGACCCGAACTATCAGCGCGATCACGAACATCGGGTACGTGATCACATTCGGCAGGATCATGTGCTCGGCGTCGATAAAAACAAGCGAGATCATCGCCGCGGCGAATGCCAACGCGACCGGCAAATACGGCGTAAAGCCGATCTGCCAATAAACCAGCACAAAGATCAGGGCCGTCAGCAGCTCGACCGCGGGATATCGCCAGGCGATGGCTCCCGTGCAGTTTCGGCATTTTCCGCCGAGGATCAGCCAGCTTAGGACAGGGATGTTGTCGTACGGTTTGATCGGCGCTTTGCAGTTCGGGCAGGCCGAGTTTGGCATTACGACCGACAACTCATTCGGAACGCGATAAA
>CAYSMU010000275.1:0-4849 GCA_964432145.1 uncultured Chloracidobacterium sp. | reverse complement strand
GATCCCCGTCAGCATTTTGCCGACGGTTTGTCCTCGGAAAAGCGGCAGCAGGATAATATCGATAATAAGCACGATCAATACAAAAAGCCATACGACGCCGCTAACACTCGACGTCCCGTGTTCGGTAAAGAACCGGGAAAAGAGCAGCCACGCGACCGGGAGTGCGATCAAGAATATATAGTCGATACAGAGAGCCGCACACCGCAGCAAAAACGGAGCCTTTAGCCGGGCTGGCGAAAAATCAATGACCTCGGCAACGCTCACCGGGCGAGAGGATCCAATATCTTCAGCTTTTGAAACCATGTTCAGTCTAACTCATCAAAAAATGCAGTGTCGTGTCCCCGATGCGCAAACGATCGCCGCTAGCCAACGGGTGCGGCTGTCGCGGAGCCAGACGAAACGTATCGGCCGATGCGGCTATCAATATCGTGCCGTTCGACGAGCCGAGGTCCTCTACGAGGAACGCACCGCCCTCGCGCCAAATGCGGGCGTGCCGTCGAGAGATCTTTGTCTGCGGATCATACCTCGACAGGTCGACCTCGGGGAAAATATTCGATTGCGGGTCACGCCGGCCTAACAGGTTCTCGTTCTTCTCGAGCATAAATATCGGTGCGTCGAGTTCGCTTGTGCCGTCGACAATGAGTTTTGCGGTCGCCCCGGTACGCGGATAGATCTCGGCATGAACGCCGTGTTGCGCGATCGGCTGTTTGGCACCGCAAAAGGCACAGAAAAGGTCCGTCGCCACGATGCGCTGGCCGCAAAATCCGCAAAAAACGATCTGATTTGACAGGCTGACGGCCTCGGGGACCTCGCTCACGCCGAAAGTGATGTTCCCCGTCTTCAGGTTCTCAAGATGTGCCGCCAGCGACTGACGCAATTCCTCCGCCGAGTTGAACCGGTGCTCGGCGTTATACTCGACGCTCCGCATCAGGATCCGTTCCATCTGATCGGACATCTGCGGATTGATCTGACGCGGCCGGGGATTCTTCTGGAAATCGAAGATCAGCAGCGGATTATTCTGCGGGTCGGCCCCGGTCAAAAGGTGAAACATCGTCGAGCCGAGACTATAGATATCCGAACGCGGTTCAACCTGTCCCGAAAACAGCTCCGGCGGAGCGTACCCCATCGTGCCGACCGCGGTCACGCCTTTCTGTTCGTGGTTTATCGAGCGGGCAATGCCGAAATCGATCAGCATCACGCGGCCCGTGTTTCCGTCCAGCATGATATTTGACGGCTTCAGGTCGCGATAGACAATGGTCGCGGGCAGGCCATGTAAATAGGCGAGGACATCGGCGATCTGGATCGCCCATTCGGTCACGGTCCTCTCGTCAATGCGCCCGCCGGGCGTGGCCCTCAATCGTCCGGCGAGATCACCGCCGGAGATGTATTTCATCACCAGGTAGAATCGGCATTCGACCTCGTCATAAAAATAGTCGTAGATCGTTGGGATCGACGGATGATCGAGTGTGGAAAGAATGGTCGATTCACGTTTGAAATCTTCGATCGCCTTAAGCTGCTGGTCCTCCTCGATACTCGATTGGACCATCTCTTTTACCGCCCGCTCGACATCACCCAGGTTTTGATCGAATGCGAGGTAAACCGCACCCATGCCGCCGCCGCCGATCTTTTTTGCGATGCGATACCGGTTGTTCAGGATCGTCCCCTCAGATAACGGCTTGAGGCCCGGACGTTTGCCCGAAGTGTCGCCGCCGATCGCCTGCGAGGTCTCGCCGTTTGCCGTCTCGACCGAGCTTTCCGCGGGATCCTGTCCCGAGGACAACGAAACGTCGTCCGTATCGAGGCTTTCAATTTCCTCAGCAGCAGCGTCCCCATCGTCGGTATTGCGATCTTCGACGGGACTTTCCGGAGCAGACTCCGCCATAGACCCAGCGGCGCCATCTTCGTCAGGGCGTGCGACATCCCGGATCTCGTCGGGCGTAGGCGACGGGTCGCTGGTCTCGCTCACAGAAACGTCCGTGGGCGCAGCCTGGACCGCGCCGCAAAACGGGCAAAATCCATTAGTCTCAGCGATCTCAACGCCACAGGCGTGACACGGTTGCATTATCGTCTTGTAAATTCGATGTTCGGCCTAGTGATTGATCTTAAAACGTAAGAATGTCTTACCGACGATAACCTCGTCTTCGTCGTTCAGCGTCTGAGGATTGCCCGGCAATAGTCTGCGGCCCCGATTGACATAAGTGCCGTTCGTCGAACCGAGGTCCTCAATAAAATAGCCGCCGTTCCGGCGAATGATCCGGGCGTGACGCCGGGAAACCTTAGCGTCCGAATCGTGCGCGTCGAGGTCAACGTCGGGGAATATCCCGTTGTCGGCGTCCCAGCGGCCAATGGTCGATTCGTCGTTGACGAGTTTGAATTCGGTACCGGGCGAATCGCCCCTTTCGATCACCAGTGTAGCGTGAGCGACGCCCGCACTTGCCTTTACGCTCGGCATCGACACAACCGTCTCGATCTCAACATCAACGGGCGGAATGCCGAGCGAGGTCACGCTGACCGGCCGCGACGCCGATCCTGAGGTCCTGGGCGGCACATACGGCGGCGGTTCCGCGTTTGGCGGCGACGTTTCATGGACCGACGCGAGCCGCGTTCCGCATTCATCGCAAAAGCGGGATGTATCGAGATTAGCCGTCTGGCACGTTGGACATCTCATCATATCTTAATCGGCCCGAACTTCACGTAATGAAGCGCTTGTTAGCAAACTGTTATTTTACCCTTAACCGCGAGGTTACGTAAATCGTAATTCGAGCGCTAATTTACGTCAACCCGCCGCGTTTCTATCCGTGGGTCCGAAATTAGCGGACGAATTTGGCCGAAACGTTCAAAGCGTCGGTAAACGGGCCTTTTCCTTTACGTACCTGCAGCCGGGTCCGATTCGAAATGGCAAACTTCCAAAATGGCCGTTCGCAGATCGCGGCAGACACTTTTTTGAAACAATGAGAAAAACCGTGTCGTAGTACCTGCTTGACGCGACGAGCAGTACCAATTTCGCTATACTCTGAAAACAGAGACTTTATTCTTTGAGAGGAACTTGAAACTATGGCATTGAGCCGTAAGAAGAAGATCATTATCGGCGCCGTGGCAGTCGTCGTTTTAGCCGTGATCATTATCGGGAGCATTCTGGCTACCCGGACCGACACGCCCGAGGTGACCGTGATAAAGGTCGAAACGCGAAAAGAACTGCGATCCACGGTGACATCGTCCGGCGAGGTGCGTCCGATACAATATATGAACCTCACGAGTGAAGTTCAGGGCCGGATCGAGGAGATCTATGTAAAGGAAGGCGACCTTGTTACCAAGGGCCAGCCACTCGTTCGCCTCGACCCGAACCAACTGCAATCGAGCACGGATGCCCAGCTTGCCGCTTTTCAGGCATCGCAGGATGAGGTGAGGGTTTCCCAGTCGCAGGTCACGGCCGCGCAGAATAACCTCGCACAGGCCCAGCAGCAGTACAATGTCGCCCAGGTCGCGGTCGATTCGGCACGCCAGGCCGTTATTACCGCCCAGGCCGATGTCGATCGGGCACAGGTCGAGGTCAATGCCGCCAATCGCGAATTGACCCGCAACCAGCAGTTGCTCGAAAGCGGTGTGATCTCTCGTCAGATATACGACGAATCAAAGGACCGCGTCGAGAATGCAAAAGCATCGCTCAACACCGCACGCTCCAATCTAAATGCCAGGCAGATCGGCGTTAAGGACGCCCAAACGCGAGTCGCCCAACAAGCCGTCGCCGTAAAGGACGCCCGGAGAGCCGTGGATACGGCATCGTTGAGCGTCGCGTCGAGTCAATCACGGGCGAACCAGTCCGCCGCCCAGCTTCGCGGCCAGCGGAGCCAGCGTGACAAGACGATGCAGTATGCCCCGATCAACGGCGTGATCGCCGAGATCCCGTCAAAGGTCGGTACCTTTGCCGTGGCCGGCCTTTCGACCACCGCACTCCTCACGATCGCGGATATGTCTTCGATCAATGTCGAGGTCAAGGTTGACGAAACTTCGATCGATCGCGTCGAGGTAGGACAGCGGGCCAAGATCAAGGTTGATGCTTTCGGCGACAAGGAGATCATTGGCGAGGTCCGGCAAAAGACACCGCTCGCGGTCGGCAAATCGCAGACCAGCGGCGGCCTCTCGACTAATATCAACGTTCAGGAAGCGAAAGAATTCCGTGTCGTGATCGAATTGAAGGAAGTTCCTCAGGACATCCGCGACGGTTTGCGTCCCGGAATGAGCGCCACGGCAGAGATAACGACCAAAACGGTGAATGACGTCATCGCTGTGCCGCTGCAGGCAGTAATAGAAAAGAAGCCCGATGCATCGCCATCGCCGACGCTCCAGGGAGACGCGCCGCCGCCATCGGACAAGCCGAAGAATATCACCGGCGTTTACATCCTGGACGGCAACAAAGCTAAATTTGTCCAGGTCGAAACGGGTATTATCGGCGAGTCTGACCGCGAGATAATAAGCGGGGTTAAAGCTGGTGACGAGGTGATCACTGGCCCGAGCCGCGTACTGAACACGCTCAAAGAGGGCACCATCGTCAAGAAACAGACCAAGAAAGAAGGCGAGAACGCAAACAAGTCATAGCGATGTACCGATTTATGGAAGACGAGAACGGCAACGGCAACGGAACTGCGGCCGCGGCCGAAAAGAAAGCGAGTCCCGATGCGGGTGCTTTGATACTGATGCGCAACATCTGGAAAACATACCAGATGGGCACAGAGGAACTGCACGCGCTTCGTGACGTCTCATTTGAGGTCAAGAAGAACGAGTACCTCGCGATCATCGGCCCGTCGGGTTCGGGTAAGTCAACCTTGATGAACCTTATCGGATGTCTTGA
>CAYSMU010000274.1:0-4874 GCA_964432145.1 uncultured Chloracidobacterium sp. | reverse complement strand
TACGGCTTGAGGAACGGCTGCGTTACCGTGAGGTTTTGACTCCGGAGTTGGCACGCCGGGCCAATAGCCTCAGACTCGGACAAATGATCGCATTGCGATTCGCATCCGATGAAGAGCTTCCGGGCCTCGTCGAACGCACCCTGAATGGCGAATTTGAGAAACCAAAAGACATCAAATTAGCCGTGAAGAATTGGCGTGCCGACAATCTTCGCGTTTGACGGGCCGATCATGCCTCAGATGAATTTTCTATTTCGTATTGGAGAGCTCCCTGGATCGCGGGAAATCGGCCAAGGCTCTCCGCCGCTCGCAGAGAGATCCGAAACATCGGGAGAATAAATGGAATGAAGTAGGTCTTACCCCGGTGGACCGACTGGAAAGAAAACGTTCCGGCCGCCTTCAGGCATCGCTGGATGGTCTGAAGCCGGAACTGGTATGCAAAGTCCTCTTCGTCGAGCCGCGGAAGGCCGAGCTTTACCCGCATTTCCAGGAAGAACTTTCGTTTCTCGGCTAACCACTCGCGAGAAGGAAGATCGGTGATCCGGTCCAGTAGCAGTGAAACGAGATCGTAAGCAGGAGATCCGATTCGCGCGTCCTGATGGTCGATGATCCGCATCTTTTCGTTGGCGTCGAGCATCAGGTTAGCGGCATGAAAATCCCGATGACAAAGTACCGTCGCGAACGATTCCAGTTCAGCCGAAAGCTCGTGAAACTCGGCCGAAACCTGGGAATCGATAGCTCCCGATAGCGGCTCTCCGCGATAGCTGCCAAAGTAATGTTCCTTGAAGAAGTTCAACTCCCATTCCAGCTTTTCAACATCAAAGCGCAGCCTCGACGCGATCGAATTCGTCTCGAAAGCCGTTCCAGTTACTGCCTGAATTCGTGCTATAAGCGAGATCGCCTCTGCCCGGAGGCGTGAACGCCGCTCTACATCGGGGCCTGACATTTCGTCACGCAGTATCCGGTCTCCGAGATCTTCCTGAACGATGATGCCGAGATCGCCGTCGAAATCGTATATCTCGGCAACCGGCAGACCGGCGGTCAGGAACAATCTCGAAACGTCCAGGTAATTCTGATCAAGCGGATCGAAGCTCTCAGGATAAACGCAGGCAACAGCCGAGCCTCCTTTCCATCCGATACGATAATACTCCCGCGTTGACGCGTCCGCGGTCAGTTGAATAAAGTCGGTCGGCTCACCGCGGGCGGCAAGAAACTTAATTAGACGTTGGGTATGGTCGGCCATTGATGGATCGGATCAGTTCAACGGAACAATGTAGTTCTCGCCCTCGACGTAACCTCGCAAAGCTTTTTCCGGGATCTCGCTGCAGCCTCGAACCATATCCGCCCGTACGATCGCAACATTCTCAAATTGTGCTCCCGGTTTTATGGTTACACCGTCCGCAATTATAGTCCGGTAAAGTACGGCTCCGTCACCAATTGTAACGTCGTCCCATATTACCGAGTCCTTCAAGCTGACCGCACCCGCCATTACACAATTTCGGCCAAAGTGGACGTCGCCGCTCTTCATCATCGCGAGGGAAATGTCGAGGTAGCGCGGTATCGTCGAGAGTTCGAACCAATTGCCCTCGGCAACATGTGCCGCGATCTTTCCGCCGCCCTTAATAAACGGAATGTAGATGTCCGTTACTGTATCCGAGTAAATACCTTTCGGGATCAGATCGAGTATCTCGGGCTCAAGTACATGAATACCGGTAAACATAAGAGGGATCGGTATCTCATGCTCGGTATCGCGGAGCTCAGCCTCGGTAACCGGCGTGGCGTGCGGACCAAAATATTCGATCCGGTCGTCCTTCGTGTGGACTACCGTGAACTTTTCACGCTTATGATTTTCCTTGAGGACCATCGTCGCGATCGCTCCGGAGCGTTTGTGTGCCGAAACCGCCTCCGCAATGTCGATATCGCTGATGATCTTTCCGTTAACGATCACGAAAGTGTCGCCCTCGAGGTGTTTACGAGCAAAATCCAACGCCCCCGCTGTACCGAGGATTACCGGCTGCTCGATGGTGTATTCGATATTCACACCAAAGCTGCTGCCGTCTCCGAGAGCATCGATCACAGACCGCGGCTGGTGGTGAAGGTTGACTACGACGTCGGTAATACCAAATCGTGCGACATACTCGGCAACATAACCGACAAGCGGCTTGCCCAAAAAGGGAATTGCCGGCTTTGTCCGGTCGATCGTTAATGGAAACAGCCGCGTTCCGAAGCCCGCAGCGAGGATCATTGCCTTCATAAGAGAAAATTCCGCCGATGCCGAAACTAGATGATAAGTAATCGCTTTAAATTTTTAAAAAGACCGACTCACTTTTCGCCTCTGGCCGGGAGAACGGCCGGCGGGCAGCGCAGCCTGTTAGACAATCGCCTGCATCTGCTTTATTGTGAACGAGTAATAACCGACACTTAACGATAAGCTGCAACTGATGGATCCACACCCGATGCCAAAAAACGACCGTCGCGAGATCTTTGGATGGTTGACTTACGACTGGGCAAACTCGGCCTTTTTTACTACCGTGGTGACCGTCCTCGCGGGCCCCTATCTAACGGCCCTCGCACAGGATGACGTCGGAAAAGGCGGCACCGTTATCCATCTCGGCTCCTTTGGATCGATAACAGCTGACAACTTGTTCACGTCGACACTTGGAGTCTCGATCTTTCTTCAGGTTTTTTTACTGCCAGTGCTTGGTTCGATAGCGGATTTCACTCCGATGAAGAAGAAGATGATGGCATTCTTCTGCTATTTCGGTGTCGTATGCAGCTCACTGCTATTCTTCATTACGGGCACTAACTACCTTTTGGGCTGCCTGTTCATACTGATCTCGAATATCTGCTTTGCCGCAACCAATGTCTTCTATAATTCGTTTCTCGTCGACCTGACCACCGAGGACAAACGCGATAAGATCAGCAGCTACGGTTACGCATCGGGCTATGTTGGCGGCCTCATTATGTTGATCCTCAACCTCGCGATGATCAACTTCGCTCCCTCGCTCGGCATTGATAAAGGCCTAGCCGTGCGGATCTCAATGCTCGCCGCGTCTTTATGGTGGGGTGTTTTTGCGGCCGTGACATTCGTGCTCATCAAGACAAGGCAGCCTGAACAGGATGCAAAGGGCAAGAATCTGATAAAGGTGGGATTCATCGAGGTATGGAGGACGATGCGCGAACTCGCAGGATTGAAATATACGCTTCTATTCCTATGCGGATACCTGCTTTATAACGACGGCATCCAGACCGTGATCCTCAATTCATCGATATTTCTCTCGCAAGAATTGTATGTTTCCAAGGGACTCGAAAGTGATCCTATGTTCCTTTTGGGGATCTTTGTCATCGCGCAGGTTTCCGCTCTGATCGGTGCACTGATCTTCGAGCGGATCTCTCGCGTAATTGGCGCCAAGCGGACGATTATTGTGTGCCTTTCGATCTGGTCAGGAATCGTTGTCTTCGCATACGGTTTTCTTCAGACGGCATTCCAGGCCCAGATCATGGCCGTTTTCATCGGGCTCGTCCTCGGCAGTACGCAGGCATTGTCCCGTTCGCTTTTCTCTCAGATGATCCCGAAATCGCGCGAATCCGCTTTCTTCGGTTTGTATGAGATCTCCGAGAAAGGCACGTCATGGCTCGGCAATCTTGTTTTCGCCGTCGTGGTCGGAACCACCGGTTCGTACCGACACGCGATCCTTGCTCTGATCGTGTTTTTCGTATTGGGAATGGTCATACTGTTGATAACCAATACGACTAAAGCTATTCATGCCGCCGGAAACCTTACGCCTGAAGAGGCACTTCAGCAGTAGATCCGATTTGTCTTGACACCCCAAAACGCTATAAACTGCTCAGTATTATTGTGATATCTACTGCTGTGTTCGAAAACACCAACGAAAAAATAGTCACCATCTTCGGCGGCTCAAAATGTTCTGAGGATTCGCCCGAATACACTGAGGCTCGTGAACTCGGCGGCCGTTTGGCTGAGGCCGGGTTTACGATCTGCACGGGCGGCTACCTTGGGATAATGGAGGCCGCATCAAGAGGCGCTCGAGAAAAGGGCGGGCGGGTGCTCGGCATCGTTATGAACCAGTTCAAACACGAGCCGAACCGATTCCTGACGGACAAGGTAGCGACTGATCATTTCTATGATCGGCTGCAGAATCTGATCACACGATCAGTAGGTTTCGTCGCGTTGCGTGGCGGAATGGGAACAGTGACCGAAATTTCGCTCGTTTGGAACAAATTGACCACGGGCGTTATCGGGAAGCGGCCGCTCGTGCTCATCGGCGATTGCTGGCAGCCGGTTGTCGATGCGTGGCAATCTAATTTGGCCGTAAGCGATTCGGACATAAGCTATCTTGACTTTGCCCCCGATGCTGAGTCTGCCGCAGCCACAATCATTGAGAAAGCAAGGGGAGTAATTCTATGAATTGTCCAAAATGTACGGTCCAGCTGATGGACGGAGCGAAGTTCTGCGGTTCATGCGGATTCACGCTTGCGGCGGCCCCGACGCCCGTGCCCGCACCGCCACGCACACCGGCAGCACCGCAGCCTCCGATGGCCCCGCCTTCTGCGCCGACTCCGGCCCCATCCGCGGGCGCATTCCATTTCGATACGGATGGACGCGGCCAGGGCCGCGGCTACACGTGGGAGATCAAGCACCAGGGGGCTTTTGCTCTCGCCGTTGTCAATCTTCAGTCCGAACAGACGATCGCCGCCGAGGCCGGCGCCATGGTCTCGATGTCGGCCAATGTCGATCTCCACTCGGAAATGAAAGGGGGCGTTTTCGGTGCTCTAAAAAGGGCTGTTGGAGGCGAATCGGCATTTGTCTCAACATTCACGGCTCGCGGCGGCGCGGGTGAAGTAACGTTCGCTCC
>CAYSMU010000273.1:0-4912 GCA_964432145.1 uncultured Chloracidobacterium sp. | reverse complement strand
CATATCGATGTGCCGGCGGTAAAGTTTAACGAGCTGCGAGGGCGCGACGTGGCGGCCGGTGAGAGTTCCGACGCGGTGCGTGAACGGGTGATCCGGGCTCGCGAGATCCAGCTTGCGAGATTCGACGGCGACGGCGTTTATTCGAACTCGGCGATGTCGCCAAAACAGATCCGCAAATACTGCGACCTCGACAGCCAGAGCGAGGAACTCCTGGAAAAGGCGATGTCCAGACAAGGATTGTCTGCCCGTGCCCACGACCGCATCCTGAAAGTCTCGCGAACTATCGCCGATCTCGATGGAAGTGAGAATATCGAGCCCGCCCACATTAGCGAAGCAATAAATTATCGCTCGCTCGACCGTAATTATTGGACTTAATTGGAACTGCTTAGGGCCTTTTAAATTCTGTAACATTCACTAAATGTATTTCTGTTGCCCTTGTAGGGATGCAACTCGATCTGATAAGAAGACCGATCAAACGGGTCGGGAGTAAAATATTTGGGTCCGCTATTGACAATGGCGAATTTTTAGGATAAAAATACGAGCGTTCGTTTTTCTTTATGCCAAAACTCAGCGACGCCGCGATCAGGGTAAAAAAAGACACGATCGAAGATGCGGCCCGCGAGCTTTTCATCAAACAGGGGTTTCACGCCACGTCGATGCGCGACATCTCTAAACGGGCGGAGGTATCGTTGGGTAACCTTTATAACTATTACCCGACGAAGGATTCGATCTTTGAATCGATAATCGACGGATACCTCACCGTAATTGATGAAGAACTGAGATCGATCTTTGCGGAGATCGATGAACCTATGGAGCCGACCAATCTTCGCAGGCTGGGAGAAAACGTAGGACGTCTCGTCAACGAACACTCGGATTTCTGGCTGCTTATGTATATAGACGTGCTTGAGTTTCAAAACCGGCACTTTCGCAAGATGTTTGATGGGATCACGGATCGATTTAGAAAGATCTTCGGAGCAAAGTTCACCGAGGCCGAGAGGAAAGGAGACCTTCGCACCGGCGTCGATGCTGCTCCGGTTTTTACGGCAGCCTATATGCAGTTTTTCAATTATTTCCTGGTAGAGAAGCTATTCGGCGGAAATCAGCACTTGGGGCTCACCGACGAACAGGCTTTGAACTGTCTGACAAAGGTCTTCGCGTACGGAACGCTGAGCGAAGACGCAATGGCAAGATTCAAGAGGTCGGCAAATCGGACGCTCGCCGGATAGGTGAGGGATTGATCTGCCATTTTAGTTTGAAAGTATAAAAAACGGACGTTCATTTTTATTTCGTGGAGGCAACTAAATGTTTGTTAGAAAGTTGATGATGGGTCTATCGTTTTTGGTGCTCGGAGCGGCGAGCGTTTATGGTCAGGGAGCCACGGGACAATTAAGCGGCTCGGTGACGGATCCGAATGGAGCGGTTATCGCCGGAGCTGCCGTAAAGGCCACAAATACCGGCACAAATTTCACCCGGTCCGCAACATCAAACGCAGAGGGCGGATTTAGTTTTACGCTTCTGCCGGCCGGAACATATTCCGTCGAAGTGACCGCCCAGGGCTTTCGCGCATACAAAGCGACGGCGGTTGTGAACATCACCCAGACAACGACACTTGATGCTCAGCTTTCTGTCTCAGGCGGCGAGGTCACCGTGGACGTTGCGGCTCCGATCGTTCAGGTCGAGACCTCGCAGAACGGCCGAACCGTCACCGGGGAAACGATACGCCAGCTGCCTTTGCCGACCCGAAATTTTCAACAGTTGCTCGCTCTATCGGCCGGAGCCCAGTCGTCGGTGACAAACAGCACCGATCTTGGACGCGGCGACGCCACAATAAGTGTCAACGGCCAGCGAACCACAAGTAACAGCGTCAAGATCAACGGTGTTGACGCTAACTCGGTGGGCACTAACTCCACACCTAACATTGCGGTCCCCGCGACCGACAGTTTGCAGGAGTTCATAGTACAGACGTCGCTCTACGATGCGTCGAACGGCCGCAATTCAGGTGGAAATATCGAGGCAGTGACCCGCGGCGGATCGAACGACCTCCACGGAAACGCCTATTATTTCCTCCGTAACAAGGCGCTGAACGCGAACGAGCCGTTCATCAAGGCACGTGGTCTTGCAAGGCCGGTGTCAACTCGCAACCAGTTTGGCGGAACGCTTGGCGGGCGGGTCGTTCGCGACCGCGTATTTTTCTTTGGCTCGTATCAGGGAACCCGCGAGACGAACGGGATTTCTCTTACTAATAGCCTGACGTCACCGGCCGTGCCAGCTGGGCTTCGTAATGATAACAGGACAGCCGCCGGCCTTGCCGCGACCTTCGGCATTCCGGTCGCTAATATCAACCCTGTTGCTGTAAACATCCTGAACGCCCGCCTCCCGAACGGCGAATATGCGATACCGTCATCAGGCCTCGCGTCAACAACAACCCCGTTTGCGGCCGTGACAGTGCCGCAGTCGGGCATTTCGCGTTTCCGCGAGAATCAGTTCAACGCTAATGGCGATTTCATTTTCTCGAACGATCACAACCTTGCGGCCAAGTTCTTTTGGGCGGACAATCCGACCTTTCAATCGAACTACAATTTCGCCGGCCTCGGGAACGGCGAGCGACAGTTGATCGGGTTTGGCGGCGACCTAAAGATACAGCAGAAACTCTATTCACTAACCGACACCTACGTTTTTTCGCCAAATGTAGTCAATCAGGCCAGATACGGATTTAGCCGTCTTTTGGTTACAAGTGTTCCTCAGGAACCGTTTTCGGCCGCGAGCCTCGGCATATCGAGTTCGCTCGGGTCGTTGTTTCCCGGTGCACCAACGATCCGCGTTCTCGGCACGGATTCCGCATTTTTCTTCGGTTCTGCTCCGCTTGCCGATCAGTCATCGCGGATCAGCGGCCACAGTTTTGGCGACACGCTCTCGGTCACAAGCGGGAATCATCGCATCCGCATCGGGGCTGAGTACCGCCAGTCCAGCGTTAAGTTCTATTTCAACGCATTCTCTCGCGGTCAGATCAACTTCCCTAGCTTTGCGGCATTCCTGGCCGGCGGCAGTGTTGCGACGACAGTATCTCTTCTCGGTTCGGGAGTATTCGACCGTGCATATCACGTTAAGGATCTAAGCGGATTCGTCCAGGACGATTGGAAGGTAAACAACCGCTTGACCCTTAATTTTGGTGTTAGGTATGACTATTACGGACTTCCGTCCGAAGAGAAAGGGCGGCTCGTCAACTTCCTTCCGGACCGCGCCGTGATCGGGACAGCGACCACTCCGGCCCAGCCGCCAAACGGGTTTGTTCAGGCAGCAGGCGGGCCGCTTGCCGGCGTTCCGACCGTTGAGAAAACTCTCGTTCCAACCGATAAGAACAACATCGCACCGAGGATAGGGTTTGCATACATGTTGAACGAGAAGCATAACGTCGTGCTCCGCGGCGGATATGGAATGTACTTTGACCGTATATCAACCCGTTACGCGAATACGCAGTTGTTCAACTATCCCTATTTTGCCCTGGGCGTTGGACTGCCTGGATTCACAACGACTTTCGCGAACCCCTTCGTGAATATGCCGGTGCCATCGAGTTTCCCAACGGTGGCGACGATCCCTTCGCCGCTTTCCGGTATCGCACCTTTCGTCGGTGTGCCGATCGCCGGAGTTTTTGTCGATCCGGAACTCGAGACGCCATACGTGCAGCAATACAACTTTGGTATCCAATGGGAACTCAAGCATAACTACGTACTCGACGTCGGCTACGTCGGAAATAAGGGAACCCACCTACTCCACATGGTCACGTTGAACCAGCCGATCTACAATCCGACCACCAACTCCTTCGCGACTCGCTGGCCGACCGCGACGATCTCGGGTAACAAAAACGCTACGGGCGGAGCCCAGCAGGTACAGACTACCGGAGTGTCGAATTATGATTCGCTGCAAATGTCACTGAGTAAACGGTTTAGCGACGGGCTACAGTTCCTCGCCGCGTATACGTACGGGAGGTCAATGGACTATTATTCGGGCACCGCATTGAACGAATTGCAGAACGTGGCGGGTGATCAGTCTAACTGGCGGCTGAACCGCGGACGTTCTGATTTCAACCGAGAACACAGGTTCGTTCTCAGCGGTATCTATTCGGTGCCAAACCGGAAGTACTCTTCGGCGGCGGCCCGCGGCCTGTTCAACAACTGGCAGATCGCGGCGATCGCGGTGGTCCAGTCGGGACTGCCATTCTCGATAGTTGTCGACAACGGCACGTCGATAATCCAGCGAGCCAATATCAACCGGGCATTTAACGCCGATATTTATACGACCGGGAGTATGAGCCTTCGCACAGCGGGATTTTTCAACACCGGGGCGTTCGTTACCTCGTGTATTACGGCAACGTGCGGTTCAGCAACTGGAGCGGTGACTAATGCGAACTTCGATGCCGGCGCTCCGTTCGGCAATACGCCTCGCAATTTCCTGACCGGGCCGGGGCAGAAGAATGTTGACATTTCGTTCATAAAACTCATTCCGTTTACGGAGAGAGTCAAGGGTGAACTACGAGCGGAAATGTTCAATGCCTTCAACTGGGTCAACTATGCAAATCCGAACAACAACATGATCGGTGCTAATTTCGGACGCATTGAGCGGGCAAGCTCGGGGCCCCGAGTGATCCAGTTCGCATTCAAGCTCAGCTTTTAGGGGTTAGCGATAACGGCACGCACGGTTGCCCTGAGTTCGATCCTTAGGGCACCCCTCGGTCGTGAGATCTACTATGCCCATAGCTGACGCCGGCGGTGCGGGGATATATTACGAATCGAATGGCATTGGCGAGCCCCTTGTACTCATTCCGGGGTTCGCCTCCGGCCGATGGAACTGGCGATGGCAATCCGGTCTTGCTTCCGGCCTTCGATTGATAACATTCGATCCTCGCGGAATTGGG
>CAYSMU010000272.1:0-4934 GCA_964432145.1 uncultured Chloracidobacterium sp. | reverse complement strand
TGCAAGTACAAAAATTGACCTGACCTAGGCCGGACGCCTACCCGTCACCAACTGCACGACGAGTACGACGAGAGCCACGACCAACAGAATGTGGATAAGATTGCCGACCGCAGCCCCCGCGAACCCAAACCCGAGTGCCCATAAGACCAATAGAATTAAAATGATCGTCCAAAGCATTGTCTTTACTCTCCTTTGCTGTGAAATCTAGATTCCCTTTCACGTCACACGAGCCATCGAGGATCATTGTGCCGAACTCTTTATTTGTCCGCGATCTCGACGTTTCGTCGCCTGGGCGGCCGATCTACCGCAGCCGCTGCGATCTTCATTCTGGAGGCGTCAGGTTTCGCAGTAGTTAGTCACTTTTCCTGCTGTCCTTACGCCCTGAACCGCCGGGTTTTTTTCCGCCGCCGTCCTGTTTGTTTACGGTCGCCCATGCACGAGCCTCGGCTTCTTTCTCTGAGACTCCTTTTTCCTCGTAACTTTTGGCGATATGATCCGCCTTTCGTTCCTGTTTTGCTGTGTATTTATTGCCTGGCATTATTTCTCCTCCTGGAAGACATCATATTGCGAGCCCGCCGCTAAGGACTGTCAGGAGGAAGACAATCCAGGCAAATTTCTACGCCCCCAATTGTGTCTTTTTGGATATGTTCATTTATTATTAGGTGGTCGTTTGCACCCGCAAATATTACGATCGATCATCGCTAAGCTATGCCCAAATACACACTTCGCGAGAAGTTTCGTTACCACTTTGAGAACACGATGTCCGGCGGCCCGGTTGCAGTTATCCGTTGGCTTGCGATCGTTTCGATCATTTCGGTCGTCGTGCTGGGCGGACTTATCGTGCTGCTGGGAATTACCGGCTCGACCGAGCCTGACGCCGAGCCGCTCGGCTTTATAGAGGGCACATGGAAGAGCCTGATGGCCACGCTCGATCCCGGAACGATGGGCGGCGACGAGGGCTGGGATTTCCGAATTGTTCGATTCATCGCGACGATGATCGGCATATTCCTGATCTCGATACTGATCGGTTCGATCGCCTCCGGCATTGACCAAAAGATCGAGGAACTCAAACGCGGCCGCTCACGCGTGATCGACGGGAACCACACGCTCATTCTCGGCTGGTCCGAAAAGATCTTCACGATCATCAAGGAACTTGTCGAGGCTAACGCCAACCAAAAACGCCCGTGCATCGTTATCCTTTCCGAGAAAGACAAGGTCGAGGCCGAGGAAGAGATCAAGTCCCGCGTTTCCTCGACACGTAACACAAAGATCGTGGTGCGCAGCGGCTCGACACTCGAATCTTCGGCGGCCGAGATGGTCAACATCAACGAGGCTCGCTCGATCATCGTCCTGTCGCCCGAGGTCGAAAATCCCGACACCTACGTGATCAAGACTGTCCTCGGCATCACCAACGGCCGTCATCGGCGTGAAGAGCCGTATCACATTGTTGCCGAGATCCGCGACGAGCGTAATATCGAGGCCGCCGAACTCGTCGGTAATAACGAGGCGGTTTATGTACTTTCCGAGGATCTGATCTCGCGCGTGATCGCACAGACTTGCCGGCAGTCGGGCCTAAGCGTCGTTTACAGCGACCTGCTTGAATTCGAGGGCGACGAGATCTACTTTGAGGAGCTGCCCGAGAAACTCGTCGGCAAGACGTACAAAGATGCGCTCTTTGCTTATGAGACATCGTCGATCATCGGCGTCTTTACTCCCGACGGCGAGGTTCTGATCAACCCGCCGATGGACCGTGTCTTCAACGAAGGCGAGAGCGTCATCGCAATTTCCGAGGACGACGACACCGTCATCGCCAACGGCCGCAGCGACGTGCAGATCGACACGACGCATTTCAACCACAGCGATGAGGGCGGTCCCATTCAGGAACACACGCTTATTCTCGGCTGGAACGAGATCGCACCGCGGATCGTCGCTGAGGTCGACAATTATGTAAAGGAAGGCTCAAAGGTGCTGGTCGTGGCCGCCGACCCCGAGGTCGACGCGGCCGTCACCAAACTGCAGGGCGAAGTACAGAATCAGCTCATCGCCTTTGTCGAGGGCGACACTGCCGAGAAAAAGACGCTGCTCGATATCAACACTCGCAGCTTTGACCACATCATCGTTCTCTCGAACCGCGACGTCGACATCCAAGAGAGCGACGCAAAAACGCTTATCACGCTGCTTCATCTGCGTGGCATCAGCGAGAGCGAAGGCGTCGATTACAGCATCGTCACCGAGATGCTCGATATGCGAAACCGCGAGCTCGGGGTCGTCGCCAAGGCAGATGATTTTGTCGTCAGCGACAACCTGATCAGCCTGATGTTAAGCCAGCTTAGCGAAAACCGCGAGCTCAAGAAGGTCTACGACGTGCTCTTCCAGGCCGAGGGCTCAGAGATCTATCTCAAACCCGTGAGCCGCTACGTCAAACCAGGCGTCGAAATGGACTACTACACTGTCGTCGCAAGTGCCGCTGAATTGGGCGAATCAGCCATCGGCTACCGCATCACCGCCGAGAGCCGGGACAGCGACCGCAAGTACGGCGTCCGCCTTAACCCCGACAAATCCAAGCGGGTAACCTTTAGCGAGAAGGATCTTGTGATCGTACTGAGTGAGGATTAGAAAACGGGCCGCCAGCTAATGCAGGCAGCCCGGATCATGTGACAAGATCGGGACGATCCGCTCCGCCTCAAGGCTTCTTATCGTTACTATAATTCGGAAACGGCCCGTTCGTTGGCTTCCGCATCGGATTTCGACGAACCGCTTCCAAGGTCACTTCCACGGCACGTTCCAGTTGAACATCACGGCCGGCTCGCCATAATTTGGGATCGAGATCGACCTCCACGTCGGGAGCGATGCCTTTGTTCTCGACATCGAGTTCACCCTGCAGATTGCGGAATGCCACACGCGGTGCGGTCACCTGACCGCCATCGATCAGCGTCGGATAGCTGTAAATGCCGACGAGGCCGCCCCAGGTTCGTTTACCGACCAACTGTCCAACCTTCGCCTGGCGGAAAAGCCACGGCATCAGGTCACCGCCCGAGCTGGAATACTCGTTGATCATCATTGTCTTTGGACCGTAGATCGATCCGACAGGCGTCGTGAAATCTTCACCCTCGCGCGTCGACCAATAGTTCATCAACGGCCGCTGCATATAGCTGATGATGTAATCCGCAGCCGAACCGCCGCCGTTAAAACGTTCGTCGATCACGGCACCTTCCTTATCGATCTGGGCAAAGTAATATCGATTGAAGTTGGTGTAGCCCGCACCGCCGGTATTCGGCAGATATATGTATGCCAGTTTGCCGCCGCTGAGTTCGTCGACCTTGCGGCGGTTGCCCTCGATCCATGCAAGGTTGCGAAGCCCGCCGTCGTTGGCAACAGGGACAACCGTCACCTGACGCGAGCCCGCACCGCTCGGATCCGCACCGACGCGTAAGACCACCTGTCGTCCCGCGGTCGACTCGAAGAACGCGTAAATATTGTCCGTCGAGCGTAGGTCGCGGCCGTTCACCGCCAGAAGGTATTCGCCCTGTCGAACGTCGACGCCCGGCTGAGTGAGCGGAGCGACGAGTCCCGGATTCCAGTTTTCGCCGTCATAGATCTTTGCGAAACGGTAACGGCCGTTCTCGATCGTGTAATCGGCACCGAGCAGCCCAACGTTGTATCGTGTCGGCTGAGGTATATCGCCGCCCCCGGCATTGTGATGGCCGACGGCCATGTTGCCGAGCATTTCCTGGAAGAGATAATTCAGGTCTGAGCGGCTGGCAAGGCCCGCGAGATACGGCTCGTATTTTGCTTTTGTGGCCGCGAGATCGAGGCCGTGAAGGCCCGGATCGTAAAAGAAGTCACGCTGGATGCGCCAGACCTCGTTGTAGATCTGTTTCCATTCCGCACGAGGATCGACAAAGACCTCCATCTCGCCGACGTTGACGACGCCTTCGCCCGGGCGCATCGGCATCACGGTCGAGGCGATGGTGTATCGGTTGCCCGGCTGGCCGAAGATCATCTTTTCGCCGTTCGCCGAAACGGCAAACGCACTTACGTTATCGAGTATCTTTTCGGCCTTTCGTTTCTCGACGTCGAATTTGTGAACGGCCGTCGCGGGTGGTCCCGGTGTCGTCCCGGATGGAGGAATGCCCTCGAGCAGATAGAAATTGTTCGCTCGGCCCGCGACGACGCCCACATAGTTGCGGGGCGGCAGCGGCATCGTGACGATGCGCTGGCCGATGCGGTCAAAGTCTATCGTCACCGCAACAGGCTCGGGTTTTGGTGCCGGCGGACGCGGGCTCGCGGCCGGCGTAGGCGTCGGCTCAACGACCTTTTCTTCGTCGCTTTCGGGCGACAACGGCGACTTATCATCTTTCTTCAGAACGATCGCATATACGCCGCGGGTCGTCTGGAACGGAAAGCTCGACATATCGAGCCAGCCCGTCGTCGGACCGGCGTCGGTGCTTGCCGTGAAATAGATGTATTTGCCGTTTCGGTCGAATACGGGCCAACGGGCATCACTCAGGCCGTCGGTCAACTGCGTCGACTTCGCGGTCTCGAGCGAATACGCGTGCACCGCACACAGACGGTTTTTCAACTGCTTTGTATAGACGATCCATTTGCTGTCGGGCGACCATTCCGGGTCGAGCACGTCAAAGGGATTCTCAAAGCGATTGGTATCGACCTTGGTGATCGCTCCCTTCTCGATATCGAGATACCAGAGGTTGAGGCGCTTATCCGTAAAAAGTATCTTCTTGCTGTCCGGCGAGAATTTCGGCGTGTAGAAATATGACGGCGGTGTGCCGAGGCTGACCTTTTTGACCTCGCCCATACCCGACTGGTCACGCATGTGAAGTGCGTATTCGCCCGATTCGTCCGAGAAGTAAGCGATCCACTTGCCGTCAGGCGACCATGCCGGATCGCGGTCGGCTACACCCGGCGAATTTGTA
>CAYSMU010000271.1:0-4940 GCA_964432145.1 uncultured Chloracidobacterium sp. | reverse complement strand
CTTCTCGGAGCGTTTTTCGAGATACCAAAGCTCTTTAAGATCCAAAACATTGATGATGCAAAGCATTATACCGGTCTTCCTGTGCTTGCATCCGTACCTCCCCTCCTTTCAGCGGGCGAGAAAGATTGGATCAGACGCTCGGGCCGCCTAAAACTTGCCGCGGGATTTGCGGCCGCTCTTGGCGTGATACCCGTGATCGTGTTGGTCCTTCAGGCAACGAGGCTTTTCGACAAATTGATCTCATAGTACGAAAGATCAATGTCCATAGATTGAGGTAACGCATATGTACAAGGAATTCTTTGGTTTAGACGACACGCCATTTACACTGACCCCGGACCCGCGATTTATCGTGTTCACGCCGAGCTATAACGAAGTTCTCGCGAGCCTCTATTACGGCCTCGAGAACGCGAAGGGGCTTATCGTTCTGACTGGCGAGGTCGGAACCGGTAAGACCACGGCCCTGCGTTGGATCCTGCGTCGCCTCGATGCAAGCGTGCTTGCCGCCTACGTGTTCAATCCGCGATTGTCGATCGACGAATTCTACCAGCACGTTACTCAAATGCTCGGTATCAAGGACTGGGCGAATAAGTCAGACCTTCTCAATACCCTAGGCAAAGTGCTGGAAGAGCGTCATCGTCGGGGCCTCCGTACGGTCATTATCATCGACGAGGCCCACGAATTGTCCGACTACGTTCTGGAGGAGATCCGATTGCTCATGAACTTTGAGTCGGACAATGCCAAGCATTTGCAGATCGTGCTTACAGGACAACCGGAACTTCGCGAAAAGCTTAATCAGAAAAATCTGCGACAACTCAAACAGCGAGTTGCCCTTCGCTGCCATATGCACGCCTTCCCGAGCGTGGAGGAGGTTGACCGCTACATTACCGAGCGATTGCTTATCGCGGGCTCGAAGCAGCCAAACATATTTACGCCGGGAGCGGTTGACTTTATATTCCAATGCAGCGAGGGCATACCGCGTCAGATCAATAACATCTGCGACAATGCGATGCTCGCGGCCTACTCAGCCGGAGAACAGGTCATCGGCCGGCAGATCGTTGAATCGGTCGCTGAGAATCTAGATATGCTGCCGCGAAATGATTCTCTTGCAGCCGCCGAAAAGGTACTTGACACACCTGACAGTCGCGTCATGCGGCCGGAAACCCGTGAGGATCTTTGGGCCGGACAGGCAAGGACCGATGCAGTGAAACCGCGGGTTTTTACAACCGATCCCCCGGTCACTGGCGGTAACGGTAATGGGGGCGGGCACACGAATGGCCACGAGAACGGCCGCGCGGCGACCAATGGCCGGCACCAAGAGGGATATACGAACGGCCATGGGCTCGTCTTTCAGGATATTGAGGATGACGTAACGCTCGAGATCGATGATCTCGTGGGCTCGTATCGTGAATTTAGGAATTAGTGCTAGGTATACGGAGCATATAAGATGAGCATCTTAAAAGCACTAGAAAAGAAGCGTACCGAGGAACTGGGGGTGAGGGCATCAAAGCCTTCGCAGCCTGTAGAAGTAGTCCCGTTCGAGCCGAGCGTGAGGCAGCCAAATAGGCCACCTGAAATGCTCGCCGCTGCGGACTTTACCATCGGTAACACAAGTTCGGCGTTCATGGGGCAGCCGGATCCAAACATCGGGACGGCACTCCCTGAGTTGGGGTCGGATAAAACTGCCGGGGCAAAATTGAACGCCGAAGCCTTAACGCGCGTCGGAGATCGACGGCTGCCTGACTTTGTCAGCTGGACCGTCGATCCCGAACGCGTTGAGCCGCGACTTGTCGCCATAACCCAGCCCAATTCGAATTATTGCGAGGAGTACAGAAGTCTTCGTACTCACGTTCTGCACAAGAGCCAGCGACAAAAACTGCAGGCGATAGTCGTCGCAAGCGTAAATCCGAGCGAAGGGAAATCGGTCACGGCCCTTAACCTTTCGTGGCTGCTTGCCCAGACTGACGGCGTTAAGTGCCTGATAATTGACAGTGACCTTAGAATGCCGAGTTTGGGCGATTACCTTGGTATCGAGACAGACAAAGGCCTTTCGCACGTTCTGATGGGCGAGGCGACCCTTGTGGAGTCGATCGTAAAACTCGAGCCGGCCGGTCTTCACCTTCTCACGGGTGGTAACGCGAGAAACGACGTTGCCGAGATGATCTCCGGCCCGAAATTCAAAGAGATACTCCGCGAAGCCAGGGAATTGTTCGATTACGTCATAATCGACGCCCCGCCGCTCGGCATCTTTACCGATGCGACCGTTCTCATCAATCATGCCGACGGAGCAATGCTCGTCGTGCGTGCGAACCGGACGAGCTACAGCGTAATTGACCGCTTGCTCGAACCGCTGCCCAAAGACCGGCTTCTTGGTGTGGTCCTAAATCAGAGCGAGGACGTACTCGAGGAGTCGCATTACAACTACGGTTACTACAATTACAAGCGTCTGAACGAAACACTCAGCCCGTGACGCGGGGGCGTCCAACATGCCGACAACACGATTCAGTCGAAGGCTATTCTGGTTACTTGGGGCGGACGCTGCCATCATATATGGCGGCGTCATTCTTGCCTTGTACCTACGTCTTGGGCTGAGCGGTTCCGAGAATGAACTCGACGCCAAGAATGGCTGGGTAAAGATCGCACTGGCGACCCTCGTTTGTCTCCTGATCATGTACTTCTACGATCTTTACGACTATGTCGTAATGACAAACCGACGGGAGTTAATGCTCAGGTTGGTACAGGCGCTCGGGATCGCTTGGGCCTTGCTCGCCTTGCTCTTCTACTTCGTTCCGCCCTTGATGATCGGTCGAGGGGTCTCGGTCATTTCAGTTCCGCTGGTGCTCTTCCTTTTGCTTGGGTGGCGCATCTTCATTCACTCGCTTACGGGGCATCCGGACATCGGGGAAAAGATACTTGTTGTAGGAACGGGTCAGACCGCCCTGGATACTGCGGAAGCGGTCTGGGAACGCCGCGATGCCGGCTACCGGATCGCAGGTTTCATCTCTGAAAACGGGGCAAAGCCTCGCGAGAAGCTGGGCCGGTCCGAGATACTCGGTAAGGCCCACGAACTCGAGTCGGTAATTCGCAATGAGAAAATAGACCGTGTTGTCATCGCTGTCCGCGAACGTCGCGGGGCATTTCCGACCGAAGCATTGCTGAAGATGAGCCTGGCGGGGGATGTTTCGATCGAGGAATGCACGTCGTTTTTCGAGCGTATTACCGGTAAAGTACACGTCGATATGCTCCGGCCGTCATGGCTGATCTTTGCCGGCCGCAGGCGTGATTCTCCGGTCAAATTGGCCTTTCGTGAGTTAGTTCATCGCACGCTGGCCCTCACCGGGCTTATTGTCTCACTTCCTGTAGCGGTTTTGACTGCGGCCCTGATCAAGCTGGAATCACGCGGGCCCATTTTTTACAAACAAGAACGGGTCGGTAAGAGCGGCAAGATCTTTAATGTCATAAAGTTCAGGTCAATGAAGACCGACGCCGAGGCGGACGGGAAGCCGATTTGGGCCGCCTCCAATGACGACCGGGTAACCAGCGTCGGTAAGGTCATACGCAAATTGCGGATCGACGAAATACCCCAGTTCTGGAACATACTTACGGGTGAGATGAATTTTGTCGGGCCGCGGCCCGAGCGCCCGCACTTTGTCAAGCAGTTGGCAACCGAGATCCCATATTATGAACATCGTCATCTTGTCGCTCCCGGCCTTACAGGCTGGGCACAGATCAAGTATCCGTATGGTGCCTCGGTGGCTGACGCCATCCAGAAACTCCAGTACGACCTTTACTACATAAAAAACCAGAGCCTGACACTCGATCTGGTCATCGTATTCGAGACTGTCAAGACAGTTCTGTTCGGCCGGGGCCGTTAGAAAATCTGGATTAAACCGACGAATGAGCGTTTTATCCACGCACGAGGAACTTGCAATGAGATTAAAAGTATTACTTAAGAATTCCATCGTTATCGCAGCCGCATTGTTCGTTTTTGCCGCTGTCGGCAACGGACAAGCGACTGTCGCTAAGTCGAAGGATGACAAATCGAAAAAGACTAAGGATGCACCGAAGCAGGCAGCTCCGATCAAGGCTCCATCGGCGGAGGAAACCGGAGATCCCGGTGAGGCACAGGCAATCGACGACTCGGTGCTGCCGTATTACAACAACTACCTGAAGGAATACCGGCTTGGCCCGAGCGATATGATCTCCGTTGAAGTTTTTGGCCAGTGCCCCGACTATTGCAAAACAGGGATTACTATACCGCCGAACGCAAAGATCTCGTATCCATTGATCCGCGAAGGTATTTTGGTGGCCGGTAAAACAGTCGAGCAAGTTGCCGCTGAGATCACCAAAAAACTTGACGAATTCATCATCGATCCCAAAGTTACCGTTACTCTCGATAAGGCAATGTCTACACGATATGCCGTAATGGGCAATGTTGCGACACCCGGAGTGAGAGTTATGGATCGCCGCGTGAGCGTTTATGAGGCCATCCTCGAATCCGGCGGCGTCACAAAGAACGGCAATAAGGACAAGGTCTATGTGGTGAGTTACGCAAAGGATGGACGGCTCTCGCGTACCCAAGTCAGCCTTACCGCGATGGAGAGCGGGAAAGCTGATATGGTCTACTTGAATCCGGGCGACCAGGTCTTTGTTAGCGGCAAGGGATTTACTCTTGAAAAGTTTCTCGGCGCCCTCGGACAGGCGAGCGCGGCGAGGGTCCTTTTCGGAAGCCCGTTCTAAACAGTTGTGGGATTCAGTTCTCGGCGGTCAGTTATGAAAGGCATTAAGTTAGCAATAACACTTCTGCTCCTGGTTTTTGCCGCTCAGGTTTCCAGGGCTGAGTGGACAAAGCAGAATACCAACAGTTTTGCGTGGTACAAGGACATTTTCTTCCTTGATAACCAGAAAGGCTGGATCGTCGGAACTGATGGCGTTATCAACTG
>CAYSMU010000270.1:0-4964 GCA_964432145.1 uncultured Chloracidobacterium sp. | reverse complement strand
TAGGTATTGTGTAAGGTTTTAAAGTTCGCTATAGATGGTGGCGATCCTTACCTGGTCCTGATTAGATGAATATCTCTAAAACAGCAGCAATTTTATCACTTTTCACGGCGGTTGCTCTCTCGTTTGGCTGCGGCGAGGGCACTAATTCCAACGTGATGAAAAGCAATCGGCCGGGGCCGGCTGCAAACGGAGCCGAAAAGCCGAATTCGCCCAGAACGAATGTCGAGGAACTTGGTCTCCATGTAAAGGTCGCGTACGAAGTCGAGGATGTGGTCTGGATCGAGAATCCTGGCAAACGATCGCTTATGGCGGTTCTCCGATTCTCGCCCGCAGACGCCGCCAAGGTCGTCGGCGAAGCCTCGCAATTTGGCCAACCCCAAGCAGGGTCGATCTCGCCTGAATCCTGGTTCCCGGACGAATTGATCGCGCAGGCGGAGATGTCCGGCGACAGAGTATTGAAGGGCCAGGTCTATCCTGCTAATAGCTTCTTGCAGGAACCATACGTAACAGGAAAATTGACCAGGATCGAGGGCACGGATTATTTTGTTCTCGAAGCTTCGGCTAATTAGTCATGCGATCTCATATCGTTTGAGCTTTCGATAGAGGGTCGAGAGATCGATGCCGAGGATCTTTGCCGCCGCCGCTTTGTCTTGTGAAACCGTTTCCATCACCTTAAAGATGTGATCGCGTTCGACATCTTCGAGCGACCTGATCGATTCGCCCTCGGCTGCCGGGCCTGTGTTGCCCGTCACCTTGGCCGGAAGGCCGTCGATATCGATCTGGTCGCCGCTGAGTATAAGGGCCCTCTCGACAGCGTGTTCGAGTTCCCGAACATTGCCCGGCCAATCGTACCCGCAGAGTAATTCAAGAGCTTTTGCCGAGACCTCTTTCTGAACGTATCCGTGACGCCGGGCGGCGTTCGAAATGAAGTAATCAATCAAAACTGGAATGTCCTCGCGGCGTTCCCGCAGCGGCGGTACATCGATCTCGATCACGTTGAGGCGATAATAGAGATCTTCGCGGAATCTGCCCTTGGCAACCTCGGTCTCAAGACGCCGATTGGTCGCGGTGATTATCCGGGCATCGAACGGCACCGGCACAGAGGCTCCGACGGGCGTAACCTCACGTTCCTGCAGGGCACGAAGCAGTTTGACCTGCAGGGAAGGCGGCATATCGCCGACCTCGTCCAGGAAAAGCGTTCCGCCGGCTGCCGAACGGAAATATCCGGCCTTGTCCGCGACCGCACCCGTAAACGCCCCCTTGACGTGCCCGAAAAGCTCGCTTTCGAGAAGCGATTCGGGAAGAGCACCACAGTTTACGGCCAGGAACGGCATGTCTGCCCGATCACCCTGGAAATGGATGGCCCGGGCGACAAGCTCCTTGCCGGTACCGCTTTCGCCCTGTATCAGCACGCTCGCCGATGTCGCGACGACCTTTTCAATTAGATCGAACACGCGGCGAATAGCTTCGCTTTCACCTATGATCTCGGTCCGGGCCTTTTGGCGGCGAAGTTCACGTCTAAGGAAGCGATTTTCCTGAAACAGCCGTCTATGGGACAACGCGTTTCTAAGCGTCTGGATCAGATCGTCGTTAACGAATGGCTTTGTTATGTAGTCGTAAGCCCCTTTGCGGAGTGCGGCAACCGCGGTATCGACCGATGAATACGCTGTCATGACGATCACGATCGCCTCTTCGTCCGCCGCCTTGATTTGATCCAGAAGCGCCAAACCGTCGCGTCCGGACATCTTGATGTCGGTCAGAGTCACATCGATACGATTGGACGAAAACACCGTGAGTGCCGACTCGGCATTGTCGGCAGTGAATGCTTGATAGCCTTCGCCCTCGATCAGTTGTCGAAGGATCGACCGCATCAGTTCCTCATCCTCGACAATGAGTACGTTTTCAGGCGTCATAATCAGCTTGGCCGGCATCAAAAACGCTAGTTTAGCACACGGCTTTATTGTTCTAACTCATTCTGTTAGCATCACATAATATCTTGTTGATTCGATGCGGTTTATCAGCTTAACAGCAGTGCTCCTGGCCACTCTCGCTCTCACGGCACCCGCGGCCGCACAGCAGACCAATCCCGTTGAGCGCCAGGTTGCCAACCCGATCACCGACACACCAAATATCAATCCGGTCTCCGCCGAGCAGAAGATCGCGGCCCCTAAACCAAAAAAGCCGGGCGCTCCGGAGCAAGAGGGCGGTGACGGCGAGGTCGTCGTTTATTCCGATAAAATGGCCGTGGAGGGCAGCAAGGATGCCCGGGTCGTGAGACACACGGGAAATGTCGACGTTCGGTACGGCACGTACCGGCTCCAGGCGGATGAAATAACCATCTACGAAGCCGAAAATCGCATTGTGGCAAAGGGAAGTGTCGTTTTTGACCAGGGCGATGTCCAGCGCATCACCGGTGCGACCGCGACGTGGAATTACAAGACCAAGCTTGGCGTGTTTGAAGATGCGACGGGGTTTACGAACCAAACGAATGACGGTACGATCCTGTATTTTACGGCAGAACGGGTCGAGCGCGTCAGCCTGAACGAGATCGTCGTTATCAAGGGAAAATTCACCGCTTGCGACGAGGCGGTACCTAAATGGAGCTTTACAGCGGACAAGGCGACGATCAGGACAAATGACAAGCTAAGGCTCAGGAACGCTAAATTCCGGATAAAAGACGTTCCTATGATCGTCGTGCCCTATGCCACCATACCGATCAAGGAACAGGACCGCAGCTCGGGATTTCTGCTTCCGACGGTTGGTTACTCCAAGCGAAAGGGAGGCCGCGTCTCGACCGCCTATTATCAAACTCTCGGGCCATCGGCGGATATCACATTGCGCGGAGACATTTATACATCACGCGGCCTCGGCTATGGAGCGGACCTTCGGACAAGGGCCAATTCGAGATCGTTCTTTAACGCCGGCTTTTATGCGGTGAAGGACAGGATCTTCGGGGCGAGCGCCAGCCCGGCGACTCCGGACCAGGGCGGTTCGATAATTTACGCGGAGGGGGTTCACTATTTTCCAAATGGCTTCACTGCAGCCGCGGACGTACGTCTGACGTCGAGTCTTGCGTTCCGGCAGGAATTCTCGGACGGCATCCAGCAGATCATCTCGCCGATCGAAGTATCCCAGGTGTTTGTCAACAAGAATTGGAACGACTATACGCTCAATCTTTTGGCCCGCACGCAGGTCATTTCCATCCCGAACGTTAGGGAAAAGACCCGAAATCTACCGAGCATAAATTTCGACAAGCGGCCGTCGATGCTGTCGTTTTTGGATGGGGTGTACTTTTCGTTCAAGACCAGCCTTGAGGGTGTAAGCCGCCGCGAAGAGGTAGACGACATCGGCCTATATCGGCAGATGACCGGCACCGACCCAGTGATAACACCGTCGCTGGCACAGCGCTTTGATATCTATCCGCAGGTCACGGTCCCGTTTCGTACCAAATACCTGAACTTCACCGCGAGTGCCGCGGTGCGTGCGACATATTACTCAAACTCGTTTAATGACATGCGTCAGGTCGTGGGCAAGGACGTCTTTCGCAAGTACGGCGAATTTTCGTTTGACGTTCGGCCGGTGGCTCTGGCCAAGAACTATTACGGCAAAGATAACGTCTTCCGGTTCCGACATGTGATCGAGCCGTATGCTACCTACCGTCTGGTCAGGGGCGTGAATAATTTCAACCGGATCATTCGTTTCGACTATGTGGATACGGCGACCAACACGAACGAGATCGAGTTCGGCGTGGTCAACCGCTTTTACACCCGTCGCTATGGCGAGGCTGTCACTCCCGAGACCCAGCGGCTGCTGCTGAAGCGCTCAAACGGCAATAAGGACATGCAGCCGTACGAAGTGTTTACCGTCGCGCTGCGAGGCAAGTACTTTTTTGACAAGACCTTCGGCGGGGCACTGATCGCCGGGCAACGCAATCAGATCGAGCCGATCACGGCGCTCAGCTTCTATACCTTCGGCGGCATTCCGCGCAGATTCTCACCGCTCAATATCGACGCGACATATCGTCCGCAGCGAACGATCTTTGTAAATACGCGGATGGACGTTGGCATCACCGGCGGCGGCCTGCGAGCGATCTCGGCGACCGTCGGCTACGAAAAGCCGCTGTTCAAGCTTTTTCAGACGTTTTACTATACCCGGGCCGTTACGCTGATCCCGTCGCTGGCACAATTCGCGGGCCGGGATGGGAAAGAGCCCGGAACGCTTCGCGGCTCGCAATGGAGCCCTTCCGTCTTTCTGGGCCGTCGCGATCGAGGGCTGTATGGCGGGGCATCGCTCTTCTTTGATTTTCAAAACCGGCGGGCAACGCAGCAGAGCCCATTGATCAGCAGCCTCCTGACCGTCGGCTACGCTTACGACTGCTGCTCTGTCGCTTTGCAGTATTACACGTTCAACGTCGGCGTCCGAAAAGAGAATAAGCTCGTATTCAGCTTCCGCCTGAACGGCATCGGCAGCTTCGGCACGGAGCAGCCCGGCCAGGGACTCAGGTGATCATGCTTTGATTATTTGCACCGATACAGGTTTCCCATGATCGTCCATCTCGAAGGCATAAGCCTCGTTCATGTCCGATAAAGCACTGTTTGTATATACGAGTATTCGCTTGCCGTCGGTACGCACCCTGACCAACCCAAAGGCGGCCCTGCTGAAGGCAAAGAAATCTTTCTCATTGGGATCTACAACTCCACCGCCGTTGACCGCTTTCTTTCCCTCTGCCGTCAACTCGTGATATTCATCTCTGATCCAGCCCTCGACCTGAAAGAAAGCGACAAGCTCAGTAATGAAAATGATCGGCTCCTCGATACGCGAAAACCGGCCAAGTGCACCCAGGAGATTGGCACGAGGGTGAATGTACTCTTTGCGGGCACTCTCATCTCCCGAGGAGATGACGGAGATCACCGGAGCGACTGCCTGAAGAAACGCCCCGGAAAAATCATGCGAACCATGATGCG
>CAYSMU010000269.1:0-4964 GCA_964432145.1 uncultured Chloracidobacterium sp. | reverse complement strand
GAATCGAGAGCTTTTCGTAGGAACCGTTAAGGCCCTTGCCGCCGCGATCGACGGTAAAGACAAATATACGCGCGGCCATTCCGAACGGGTTTCGCGCATCTCCGTCGCGATCGGCAAACGAATGAACCTGCCCGAGGACGAACTTGAGACACTGCGAATAAGCGCACTGCTTCATGACGTCGGCAAGATAGCGGTGGACGACAGCATCCTCAAAAAACCTGCCGCTTTGACGGAAGAGGAATTTGAGGTAATGAAGACCCACCCGATGAAGGGCTATAAGATCATGTCGCAGATCCCGGCGATGAAGGACTTCCTGCCCGGGATGTATATGCACCACGAAATGGTCAACGGCATGGGCTATCCGCAGGGGTTGACGGGCGATCAGATACCGCTCCAGGCAAAGATCGTTTCGGTTGCCGACACGTTTGACGCGATGACGATCGATCGTCCGTATCAAAAGGGAATGGAACTTGGGCCGGCT
Organism: uncultured Chloracidobacterium sp.; assembly: GCA_964432145.1. Taxonomy (GTDB): domain Bacteria; phylum Acidobacteriota; class Blastocatellia; order Pyrinomonadales; family Pyrinomonadaceae; genus OLB17. The sequence goes on along the minus strand of CAYSMU010000269.1, from coordinate 4,483 downwards.
CTCGAACGCCTTCGCAGCTTTGTCGGGACTCGGTACCAATCGGATGTAGTTGAGGCACTTGTCGATGCGTGCAACGCCGGTGAGGTCGCCAATGGTATCGTCCGCCAACTGGCGGAGAAGCGTGCCGCCGAGGCGGACATGGATCATGGACTATTAGACCGTTTGGTCGCCTAAGGGCCATATGAATGCAGAACCGAATAATGAAACCTGGCAGGTCGAGGCCGGCGGCAAGATTTACGATACCAGCTTCGACGAAATGACGACGTGGATCGCCGAGGGCTCGCTCCTCAAGATCGACCGGGTGCGAAAGGGAAATCTCCGCTGGATCGAGGCCGGCAAGGTTCCGGCGTTGATCGAGTTCTTTAACGCGAAGGATGCTGCCGGGCCAACGCCTCCGGTTATCACGTCCACCACGACCGAGGTACTCGGAGTTGCTCAGCCGACCGGCGAATTCACAAACGCGCAGCCGGCCCATGCATACGCTCCGGTCAATACCGAACCGGTGTGCGCCGTGCATACCGACGCGCTGGCCGCCTATCTGTGCGATACGTGCGCCAACGCCTTTTGCAAAGCGTGCCCGAGTGCTTACGGGTCAACGGTTCGGATCTGTCCTTTCTGCGGTGCAATGTGCTCGCCGCTGGCCAAGGTCGAAAAGATCCGCACGGAAACGCAGATACGGCACCGGGCGGCGACGCAGGGCTTTGGGTTTGGCGACTTTGTCAACGCTCTCGCTCACCCGTTCAAATTCAAGGCAAGTCTAATTTTCGGCGCCATCATGTTCGCCGTCATTTCGCTCGGCCAGGCCGCGGTAAATTTTGGCGGAATGTTTATGATGGCGTCGGCGATCCTCTGCTTCATGCTCGCAAACACGCTCACGTTCGGGGTGTTGGGCAATGTCGCGGACAACTTTTCGCAGGGCAAGCTCGACGAGAATTTCATGCCCGCCTTTGACGACTTTTCGATCTGGGACGATGTCGTCCATCCGTTCTTTCTCAGCATCGGCGTATATATCTCGTCCTTCGGCCCGCTGATCGCCGTGGCGATCGTCGCGGTGTTCATGGTGATGGGAGCGGTCAAAGACGAGATGAACGGTCTCAAGACCGACGCTGCAAGAACGGTTAGCCCGGGCGCCGTATACGCAGAGCGTACCGCAAGGAACAATGCGGCGATGCAGGACATCATCAAAAAGGACGCCAACCAGCAGCAGCGGCGAGTCGCGGCTATCGAGAATGGCGACGTCCCGGACGACAACCTTTTGACCCGTGACGCTCCCCTTACCGCGGACGAGGTCCGCCGCAGCGAAGAGCAGGATTTCGAGGCGATCAACAACCTTATCAACGAACAGCGAAAGGCACAGCTCGAATCGGCGATCGGCAAGACGCCTGAGACGAAGGCAAAAGAACAGGCCGAGATGGTCAAAGCGGTCCTGGGTTACGGCATTATGTTCGTGCTGCTTGGCGGCATCGCATTGCTCTGGGGGCTGTTCTATTTTCCGGCGGCTTGCGCCGTCGCGGGTTATACCCGCTCGTTTACGGCAACCGTTAATCCGTTGGTCGGGCTCGACACGATAAGGCGTCTTGGCGTCGACTATATAAAGATACTTTTGATGGCACTCGCGATCTCGATAATGTCGGCGATCGTCGGAGCGGTCCTTAACGCAGTATTCAGCCCGTTCGACATGCCCGCGGTCGGCAATCTGCCGGCAATGGCGATCGGCAATTTGTTCACATTTTACTTTTACGTCGTCTTTGCCTGTGTTATCGGCTATGCACTCTTTAAGGCCGCAGACCGGCTGGACCTGTATTCGAGTTAGAGGCCGAAATAGCGACTGTGGATAGCCACATATAACTAACGTGTGCCGCACACTATGGTACGCGGCCGGGATGGTTCATTATTCAGATGGCGCATGAGGTAGCCATTATGAAAATGAACGGTGAAGGAAATAGTTATTGGTTTAATACTGGTGTAGCCATTGCGATCGGCCTTGTTTTGTCGTCGGCGATCTTTGGCTGGTTTTTTTCAAAGTCGAAAAAGGGTGACGATGCGATCACCGTCACGGGTTCGGCAAAAAAGCGGATCAAATCGGATCTTGTGGTTTGGTCGGCGGGCGTTTCGGCGCAATCGCCGCAGTTGAGCGAGGCATATCGGCAGTTATCCGAGAGCGTTCCGCGCATCAAGCAATATCTCGTCGGAAAAGGCATTCCCGAGGACCAGATGACAGTCTCGTCGATCACGACGACAACACTTAAAAAGCAGGCCGCAAATGGAAATGAGACATCCGAGATAACGGGCTACTCGCTCAGGCAGGAGATCGAGGTCAGATCGACCGATGTGGATAAGATCGCCAGGATCGCACGCGAGGCGACGGAGCTGATCAACCAGGGGATTCTTGTCGAGTCGAATGCTCCGCAGTATTACTACACGCAGATCGGCGACCTGAAGATCGAAATGCTCGGCGAGGCGGCTAAAGACGCCAAGGTCCGAGCGGAAAAGATCGCCGCAAGTACGGGAAACTCGATCGGTGCCGTGAGGTCCGCCCGCATGGGCGTGCTCCAGATAACGGCTGCCGACTCGACCGAGGTCTCCGACAGCGGCATCTACAGCACGGCGACGATCGACAAGGACATGACGGCGGTCGTCAACGTCAGCTTTGCTGTCGACTGAGTCTATTTCAGGCAATTTGGGAGGTGCGCCGGTGCCCTAGGCCGGCGCATTTTTCTTTGCGTTCATGCAATACTTTACAAGTCATTCCGGCCGCACTACAATTTCCACGATGGATTAACGGGGACAGCACCGCCCGGATCGGACTCTCGCGTGGGCGTTCAGACATTTGACAGTTAACCATTATCCATAACGAATTTAGGAGTATTTATGAGGTCGTTACCTGCACTTAAGGTGAAATTTCTTATTCTGTCTGCAATCTCTGCTTTGTTATTTACGGCATCCGCATTCGGTCAATCCGACGCCGACAAGCCCGGCGTCGTTGTCATTCCTTTTAATGAGTCGGGCCGGGCCACGTATGGCGGGGCCGAGTTGGCCGCCATGTTGAACAAGGAACTTGCAAAAAGCGGCAAGTTCTCGGTTATCGACAGGTCCGGGGCGGCCGCGATCGAGGCGGAAATTAAAAAGGGGCCAAAGGATGTGATAGATCTTTCGACAGCCGCTGAGATCGGACGAAAAACGGGAGCGCAGTTCCTGGTGCTTGGAACTGTCATGGACTATGCCGAGAAAGTGAAAAGCTCATTCGTCGGCACTAAGAGTTATGAGGCGAACGTGAAATTCAGTCTGCGTGTCGTCAATGCATCTAACGCTGCCGTCGTATTTACACAAACTTTTGAAAAAAGCGGTGTGAGCATGGGCGAGGCAAAGAACATCACTGGAAGCTTTGGCAGCAAGGCGATGCAGGATTGCGTAAACAAATCGATAAAGGATGCAGTCGCGGCCCTTGTCAAGCATTTGGCCTCGACACCGGCCACGAAATAGCCTTGCGGTTTGCTCGGACGAACACCGGCTGCCTTCGGGCAAAATGAGCATAGAGGAATTAGGGTTTCAGCAGACGCCGCTCGGTGAATTAACACTTCGCCGGCGGCTTGATCCGCTCTTGGGCAACAGGGAAGTCTTCGAGGTGAAACTCGGTGACGAATATCTGATGTCGAGTCTCTTTACCGAAAGCGAACGGCAGTTGGCGATCCTCGGTCTTGCCCCGCTCGCCGGCGACCTCGAAGTCGTGATCGGCGGCCTCGGCCTGGGCTACACAGCCGCAGAAGCATTGAAAAATATTCGTGTGCGGAGCTTGCTGGTAATCGACCTTTTTCAGCCGGTGATCGACTGGCACCGTGACGGCCTCGTCCCAAACGGCGAGACTCTAACCAGCGATCCCCGATGCGAACTCCGCCAGGGCGATTTCTTCAAACTTGCTCGCTCCGGGTTCGACGTCAGCGATCCCGAGCGCAAGTTCGACGCCGTACTGCTCGACATCGACCATTCGCCAGAGCATTACCTCGATCCCGAGAACAAGTCTTTCTACACCGCCGACGGACTCGCCGCGATCAGGAACCAACTAAAACCCGGCGGCACCTTCGCACTCTGGTCCAACGACCCCGCAAACGATGACTTCACAGAACATCTCGCGTCAGTTTTCGGCTCCGCCAGTGCCCGCAACATCGAGTTCCCAAATCCATACACAGGCTCGCTATCCGTTAATTCGGTCTATGTTGCCAGAACACGGTTGATGCCGATGAGGTCTGACATTTCTCTTAACGAGTGAAAGATGTCCCGGAATTCCCCTCCTGCCCGAGGAGTGGTGGCCGACGCTTCGGTGGACAGGGTGGTGGGAGCGCCCCGCGTGATCAAATGATACAGCCCGCCCTCAACCTGAACCCGCACTCTCCTTGCCATACCGCCGATACTACCCCGCCGCAAGATCATATTGCAATATTGCAAGTCTGCTCTGAAAATTCCGTAATGGTTGGGCTGACCCACG
>CAYSMU010000268.1:0-4985 GCA_964432145.1 uncultured Chloracidobacterium sp. | reverse complement strand
CGACGGACTCGGGCTCGGCGTCGATGCTTCAATTGGAGGCTTTTCCGCTGCCGGCGTCGGCGATCCGGCTGGTGTCGGCACCACCTCGACGACGGGTGTCGGACTCGGGCTTGGGCTCGGTACAATTTCGGGAGTCGCCGTCGCCTGCTTATCCGGAGTTGGCGATGCTTCAGCCGTGGCCGAGGGACTCGGGCTCGGCGTCGCCGTTTCGACAATTATCGGCTTCTCTGCCTCGGGTGTCGGTGATACAGACGGCGTCGGCACTGCCTCGACGACGGGTATCGGACTCGGGCTCGGCAATGAAACCGGAACAACGGCAGGTGTCGCGGCCGGCGTCGGTACCGTCATCGGCGTAGGCTCCTCGACAGGTGACGAGATCGGTGAAGCTTCAACGACCGGAGCCGCGGTCTTGTCAGGCGTCGGTGAGGCTGAGGCGGCCTTCGCGACCACATCGGTCAACACGGGCAATCCCGGTTTCGGGCCGATCTTCGCCTCAAGACCATCGGTACTGCCGGTGACCTTCTTGTATAGATCCTCGATCACGCCATAACTGAAGGCGTTAGGCTGGGCTCCTTTGTAGCTTTTCATCAGCCAGTCGAGAGCGTCGACGTCCTTCCCGGTTTTTGCGAGTGCCGTGCCAAGCCGCCAGGTACTGGACCGCCACCAAATGCTGTCGGCCGGCAATACGCTGACTGCCCGTTTTAGCCGAACGATGGCCTCGTCAACAGAATCGGTCTGGTAAAGGGCCCAGCCGGCGATCTCCTCGATCTGGCCTCGCATGATCGATGACAGAGTCTGCCGCGACACCTCGGGAATATTTAGATACTCGCCACGGCTCGCGGCAAGCGAGCGGTTCTCGTAAAGTTCGGACGCCATTACGGCGACGGACGGATTGCGCACCTCGAGGCCCGCATCCACGCCCGCGACGGCGGCCTTGGCGAGATCGACCGCCTTGCTGAGCGCGACCTTTTTCTCAAGAAGCCGGTTTGCCGCAAATAGCTGACGATGGACCTTCATCTTGTCGTCGCCACGGACAAAATCCTCAGCCGCCTTAGCGATCGCTTCGGGCTTGGGCTCAGCCGAATCGAGGAGCTGCTTAAGTTCAAGCAGCGCCGTGAGGCGCGCGGCACTCTCGGGGTTGTCGGCAGCCGTCGGTGCAAAGATACTCGCTCGCCGTTCGAAACCGATCAATTCGGTAAAGTCCTTTGATTCGCGTGGAACGCGGCCGCCGAGGTTTGTATGGATCAAGCCGTCCTTCGCCGAAAAACTCTTTGCCAGCTCCTCGGCTCCCTCGCGAAAATACCCTGCCGCAACTAGTGCCGATACGATCTCATATTCGAGCGTCGGGAAATTCCCGTATCGCCGGGCTGCGACAAGGGTCTTCTCAGCCGAAACGGGATCGCCCTGGTCGAGATAGCCTCGTGCAAGTGCAATGTGCGACCAAATGAATCTCGGGTCAGCGGCGATCGCTTTCTGGGCGAGCGATATCGCCTTTTCGCCGTTTCGATTTGCCGCGTACCAATACGCCGCCCCGGCGAGGAGAATGACGTTTCCGCCGTTGGCATCAGTCGCCTTGGCTAACTCTGCCTCGGCCTCGGACACCTTTCCTCCATCAAACAAGGAAAGGATCAGGCCTGTTTGGGCCGGAATATTCGATTGATCGCGAGCCAGTATCTCTTGATATAGAGCCGCCGCTTCGTCTGCCTTACCGAGCGAGCGTTTCATCTCGGCGAGGCCGCGACGAGCCATGATCGATTCGGGGTCCAGCTCGAGAGCCTTGGCATATGCCGCCGCGGATTCGTCCAACTTAAAATCGATACGGTTCGCAAGGCCGAGAGTTTGGTACGCGGCCGAAGACGTTGGGGCTGCCTTGATCGCCGTTTCTGCAAGCCTTCGCGCCTCAGCACCGTTCTCGACGCTCATGTAGAAGCCGGCGATAGCGAGCAATTGAGCGATATTCTCGCCGGCCTTTTTCTCCAGCGTCGCGGTTACCTCGAATGCCTCGGCCCGTGCCCCGCGGAAGTATAGGTTCGGGGCAAATTTAGCCAGCGTCTCGTTAAAAAGCTGATCGGGGATCGGGGAAGGCGCATCGGCAGCCGCGGCCTTGAAATGCTGGGACGCTCCGGCAAGATCACCGGTCGCTAGACTTGCATTGCCCAATTCGGCGGAGGCTGCGGCAAGCAATGCGCCCGCTTCCGCCCGTTTCTCACTGTTCGGGAATGTGGCCAGAAATGCCCGCAGGGCCGTTATTCGTCCTGAGATCTCTGCGATCGCGACTGCCTTATCCCACTCGGCCTTTTCGTCGAGCACGGGAGCCTGCTCGACAGGTTTCGGTTTCTTTTCCGCAGTCGTCCTGGCCGGAGCCTTGGGCTTTGGTTTCGGTGTTTTCTTTTTTGGGTCCGATCCGGTCGAGGCCGCCTTAGCAGATGTATTTTTCGGCTTCTGAGCCGCGGCTTTTGGTTTTGGATCGGCGGTCTTGGGCTTCGAAGCGGTGGGCTTCGGCTTAGGTTTTGCGGGCTTGGCCGTGGGCTTCTCCGATTGAGAATAGACTGTCACCGACAGCGATCCGGCCGCAAAGATCAAAACAAAAATAAATCTGAGAAACCGGCTCGAAAAGCTCATAAGATGCCCAAAATCATACCACGAAATTGCCTTTTGGCGCGGCAGGCCATATCCTCGCTCTATGACCGAACTCGACCACATCTGGTCGAAATTGCTTGCCGACGCCGGCGAAAAAGCAGCCGATCTCGGCCGTGACGAGATAGCCGAATACGTGCGCCTAAAAGCTACGAATGACGCCATTCGAAACGCCGGTGTTGCATGGCTTTTCGAAACTGTCATCGAAGCCGTTGGCAAAGCCATGGGAACCCGAACAGGGATCACTATCCATCGCATTGAACCGCATAGCTTCGCCCGCGGTAATTCCACGATGGTGGGATCAATGCTCGAGATCCGTCAGGGTGTAAGATGCCTCACCGTCGAGGCGGGTTGGGCAAGAACTCCGTCGAACGGCATCATGAGAAACGGCGCCCTGGCGATCGCACGAATGTCCCACTTCGGCATGCCGACGGAAAACGTGGAATTGAGACTCGCTCATACAGCGGCCACCCCTCAATGGCACGATGAAAGCTCGGGCGTGATCGACGCTGCCGCGATCGCGTTACATATCGATAGACTGCTCGATGGCTAGAGCGTCGTAGTCACTTTGTACGAACCCCGGAGTGCGGTATTATAAGAGTTTAGCTTTTGGTTCATGGGGAGATCACAGTGATTGGAGAACTTGATAAATTAATTGACCTTCAGAAGACCGACACCAACCTTCGCCGGTTGAAGAGGTCAATTGAAACAGCAGAAACGAGGCGTGCAGAGATCGAACAAGAGTTTGAACAGCACGCCTCTTCTATTCGCGAGATACAGAACAGGCGTGATTCTCTAAACACCTCGCGGGCCGACCTGGAGCGTCAGATCGCCGAAAGCAAGACCTACCTCGAACGCGCCGATCGGAACCTCAAACATGCTCAAAATCAGAAGGAGTACGAGGCGGCGATGCGTGATCTGGATACGGGGCAGAAACAGATCGCGGCCTTCGAAACTCAGATAGTCGAGATCATGGACGAACTTGAGAGCGTGCAAAAGGAACTCGATGAGCGGGCCGAAGAGATCGATTCGCTCGATGCAAAACGAGATGCGACCCTGAGCGAGTTCGATGCGGCCCTTGCGGCTGACAAAGCTGAGTTTGCCAAAGAAACGGCACGTCGTGCCGAAGCGTTTGCGACATTGCCGGCGAGGCTGGCATCGGTTTACGACCGCCTCGCCCAACGAAGCCGGGACGGCATAGCCGTCGCTGAGGTCGTCAACGGTTCATGCAGTGCATGCTTTATCTCTCTTCGCCCGCAAGTACAGCTCAACGTTAAAAAAGGCGATGAGATAATCACATGCGAGAACTGCACGCGTATCATGTATATCTCGCGCGAGGCTGAGGCGAGCGCATAGTTATGGCAGATCTCGAAACCGCAACGCTCGCCGCTGGATGCTTTTGGTGTGTGGAAGCGGTCTTTGACGACCTTCAGGGCGTTCAGGACGTAGTCTCAGGCTATTCCGGCGGGCACAAGGATAATCCGACCTATAAGGAAGTTTGCTCTGAAACGACCGGCCATGCTGAGGTAGTTCAGGTCAAATTCGATCCCGATGTGCTTTCGTACGCCGACCTTCTTCGCGTCTATTTCACCGTCCACGACCCAACAACGCTAAACCGCCAGGGCGGTGACATCGGCACTTCATACCGCTCGGCGATCTTTTATCACAGCGACGAGCAGAGGCAGACAGCCGAGCAGATAATCGCCGAGATCACCGCCGAGGGAATTTACGACAACCCGATCGTGACCGAGGTTACGGCCTTCGACAAATTCTGGCCGGCTGAGGATTATCATCAGGAGTACTTCGCAAATAACCCGAACCAACCCTACTGCGCCGCCGTCGTTGCGCCAAAGGTGGCGAAGTTTCGGCAGAAGTTTGTCGGCAGATTAAAGCGTTAAGGCGAAATTTCTTCGGGCTATGCCTGTCGATGTGCGGAAAAGCTCTGCTTTTCCGATTAGCTAACAATGATCTCTGCGGCTATGCCGCCGATCACCCACTCCACAGGACAGCGGCGTAGCCGCAAAATCAATTGCTCCATCACCGGAAAAGCAGAGCTTTTCCGCAAATAGAGCGGCAGAGCCGCAAGAATTTACAACTTCCCTAGCAGCATCAAAACGCCGATCACGATAAACGCCACAGCGACAATACGCTGCAGCCACTCCGTCGGCACGTATTGACTCAACACACCGCCAAGCAACACCCCAAGTAGCGTGACAGTTATCAGGGCCAGGCTCGCGCCGAGGAATACCGAGATCTTGGACTCCGTACTTGCGGTCATCGTAATCACCGCAAGTTGAGTCTTATCGCCAAGCTCTGCTAAAAACAGGGTCAAAAATGCAGTTCCGAAT
>CAYSMU010000267.1:4187-4990 GCA_964432145.1 uncultured Chloracidobacterium sp. | reverse complement strand
CAATGGGGCAAGTATCTGGGAGAAGAGGCTCTAGATAACGGTATCGTTGTCTGAGTTTAGAGTTGGACGCGGATCTCCTCAAACTAAATGCTCGCGATGGCAAAGGCCGGTGCGAATTATATGAATTCGCAGCTAATTAAAATGGAGGCGATACTTGGGGGATTCTCCGAGGGTATAGCTCTTGACGATCGCGGCTATGTGTCCGAAGGCTCTGGCGAGAACATTTTTCTCGTAAACGGCGGACGTCTCATCACTCCTCCATTGGGGGCCTCTATTCTGCCCGGAATTACACGTGATTCGGTTGTGCAGATCGCCCGGGAAATGGGCGTCGAGGTTGTCGAGACCCAGATCCAGCGGTCGGCACTTTACCTTGCTGACGAAGTATTTTTCACGGGTACGGCGGCCGAGATCACGCCGATCCGGTCGGTCGATCGAATCACCGTTGGTGCCGGACATCGCGGTGAAATGACCGCCGCGATCCAGCAAGAGTTCTTTAAGATCCTGGACGCTGAGCGTCCGGCCCCGAACGGTGCACCGTGGCTGACTTTTGTTAACGCCGTCGATGAAAAAAAAACGGCGGTCGCCTGAATAGCTGACGATCGGTCCTTTCGAGGCCCATTTCACATGGCTCGTTTCACGGGATAGACTACAGTCTGTCCCGTTTTCTATTTGCTGATGTCAATTGCGGCTTACCGAGGTTGGATGCTTGAAATCACCGTTTTTGTGTGCGGTGCTCTGGTGATGGCTTTCGAAATAATCGGTTCGCGCATTCTTTCTCCCTTCCTTGGAGCCTCTACATACAT
>CAYSMU010000267.1:1218-4177 GCA_964432145.1 uncultured Chloracidobacterium sp. | reverse complement strand
CGAACGCACGTTGGAAGCCAATGCTGCGACCGCCAGCCTGATCGGAGTGATCCTGGCCAGTCTCAGCATTGGATATTGGTACGGCGGAAGAGTTGCCGACAAACACCCGAATATTCGCTACCTTGCCTCGGTACTGATCGTTGCCAGCGGCCTGATATCACTAACGGCTCTTACCAAAGAGGTTCTACTCTCGGCAATTGCGGGGATTTCTCTTGGACTCGAATTTAAAGCACTTATCGCTGCGGTTCTCCTGTTCGCACCGGCCAGTATTTGCCTCGGATTTGTTACACCGTTTGCAGTTCGCATCAGAATGACGTCGGTCGAAACTACGGGGCAGACAGTCGGTCGGCTTTATGCTCTTTCAACGATCGGCAGCATCGCCGGGACATTCGCCGCAGGCTTTTTTCTGATCCCTTTTATAGGCAGCGTCAGAACGCTATATCTGATCGCTGCTTGCCTGTTTCTGCTTTCGGTCCTGCTGGTCCCGCTGGCGATATCGCGCGCGGTCATAACGTCGGCGGTCCTTTTGCTTTTTGGGATCGCCGCGACCGAGGGCAACGCTTATCTGCTCAGATCGCAGAGCGACGTTTACGACATAGACACCGAATACAGCCGCGTTCAGGTTTTCAAAACAAAGGATCCGGCAACCGGCAAGGATATTCGGGCTCTTGCGACCGACCCTTATTTTGTGCAGTCCGCCGCTTTTTTCGATAGCGACGAGCTGGTTCTCGAATATAGCCGATACTATCATTTGATCAGACATTTCAAGCCTGATCTCAAGCGGACCCTCGTAATCGGAGGAGCGGGTTATTCCTTTCCAAAGGCGTACTTGCAAACGTACCCTGAAGCCAGGATCGACGTTGTTGAGATCGATCCTCAAATGACCGAAATAGCAAGGCGGTATTTCCGGCTGGGCGACGATCCGCGCCTAACGATATTTCACGAAGACGGCCGGATGTTCATAAATCGGATGGGGACGGGAACGTACGACGCGATCCTCATGGACGCGTTCGGATCGCTTTTTTCGGTGCCAACTCATCTGACCACGGTCGAGGCGGTTAACGGTCTGAGTCGGCTTCTGACCGATGAAGGCGTCCTGATATTCAACCTCGGCTCGGCTATCACAGGCCCTGGAAGCCGATTCCTGCAGGCCGAACTTGCGACCTACCGCAGCGTCTTTCCGCAGGTACATCTGTTCAAAGTCAATGCGGACTACCCGGACGAAAAGCTCCAAAACCTGATCATCGTCGCTTGCCGGGCACGCTTTGAGAAAAAAATGACTTCGCCGGAGCCATCATTCAATTCCCTGCTCGCAAGGCGGCACGAGATCCCCTCCAATGTTCCTGAGCAAATACTGACTGACGATCTCGCACCGGTCGAAAGATACAACTCGATCGCACAGAACATTTACCTCTCCGAACCGAGGTGATCGCGGCCCGCAGCGTGAGTTTGTCGAATTTGAGTTTCCGCTGAGAGTTCTCAGATGTTCAAAATTGACTCTCATCAATTCGAGGGCCAAGCCGTTCTTCGTCTAACTCGCCGCTGGTTCGCAAAGCGGTGAGGCGTGGCTTCCCATTCCCCGCACGTTTGTCAACGAGGAGCCCACGTTTGAGGCTGGATCCAAATATAGTCCTTTTCCCGGTCCCGATCGTGGACGGAAAAGCCATACCGCCCATATTGGATCATGACTGATAAGTATTTCCCGGTTGTGCCATTTTTGGAATGACAAGAAAAAGAACTTGACTTTCGCCAAATCGGTTATATAATGCCTCCTAATCAAGCAGGTATCTCTTTCACCGAGAGCAACTCCCGGGCGGTCCGTAAGCTCTGACTCTCGATATCTGGTCCGCGGAGGTCCCAGTTCCCCAGCATTACTCCCGAACCTTGGGCAATGTATTTCGACACATTGTGGATATCTTCATGGCATTCAACATGGGTTTATCGGAGGTATATAATGAACTCCCGACAATTCTTCACGGGTCTGTTCGTAATCTTGGTTTGCGTTATATTAGCAATTCCACAGAATAGACAAACTCTGACCGTTATTCCCGAAACATCTACGAATAGTAGTGCAGCGGCAATTGCAATTCAGTTGCCTGACGGATCGATTATCAACAAGATCCGGGTAAACAGCGAGACAAGCGACTTTTCGGTGGTAAAAGATATTACCGGCTCGCGAAGCCTATTCTTTGCCGTGAATCTGGTTGAGGGGCATAATCACTTCAATATTATCGGATACGCAGACAATAGAATCGTCTATATTTCAGAGACTCCTATTGTCATCGAACGAAACCGCAAGGCACCGGCCTCGATCAGCCTGCCGGACAATTCGTCATCGGGTTCACGTCCCGACCCGAAGGCCGATCAAAAGAAAGAGACGAAATTGTCCGTCATTCCGCAGCAAGATCGGCGCTCGCTTACGGACAATAAATTGACACTTCAGATCACGTCTGCTCCGGATTGGCCGACTGAAGCGAGATACTTTATTGCTCGTGCCTCAGTCGATGGAGGCGAGATCTATGAAACTCGCTACGCTTTGGTTCCGGAAGCAGGCTCCGAGAAGCCTACAAAGCAGCAGACAATCGTGGTTGGATTACACCATGGAAAAAATGTGATCGACCTGGCACTCGTTAAGGACGACAAAAAGACGCCGATTGACGGATACACTGCTAAAACTGAGATCGAGTGCCTACTGGCCTGTGGTGATTCTGCTCCCACGGCCCGAGCAGTAATTGGGTTTGAACAGATCGGGGCGAGTTCAACAAACAGCCAAGGTAGTCCATTCCTCGACATTTTCGTGAATGCGCCACTTTGGAAAGGGAGAAAAAAGGGGTTCTCTATCTGGTCAAATATCCGTTTATCAAGCATACCGGTCCAAACTCTCGTTGATTTTGGCACCGTAGGCGGAGTTAATACTTTTCTCAACGCGAGCGCAAAACCGAATGAACTGGCCCAAAGT
>CAYSMU010000267.1:0-1208 GCA_964432145.1 uncultured Chloracidobacterium sp. | reverse complement strand
TCTGGTTGGAATTGAAAAGAGTACTGGCATTAAGGGTCCCTTTGGGAACGGGTTCATGCCTGGACGCACATCGTTGAGTCTCATCGCCGCTGCGGGTGCCGTAAACCCACTATCTGTTGAGCGAACAGCTCAGATCTACAAGGTCCCGACCGGCAATGCAGCTTTCAACCAAGCTTTTCCCGGCTTAGACGGGTCGAGTTTTACGCACATTGCCTTTGTCTCGCCGGACCGAGGTAGATTCTATCGGCAATATTATGGCGGCATTAGATTGAGAACAATCTTTTACGATCAGGAGAAACATGTTCGAAACGATGTCTTTCCAGCACTTGTGGACATCATGGCGGGACAAAACGAGTCGATTACCGGAAAACTACTCGGCGTAATAATTCGAGCTAACGGCTCCACCCCATTACCGATCAAGGACGGCATGCTCTCGATTTTCGGTTCGGCACAGGTCCGCCTTGGCAAGGGGAGAAACGAGAACCAGCGAACTCCACTGTTTCTGCCCGCCGCAGATCCCAACGCGACCCTAAGCCAGTCCACCACGTTCATTGTCCCGTTTGAGAAGAATCCAGGCGTGATCTCAAACCGGGATACGTTTCGGCTCGGGCTGGGCGTAGACATTTTTAGACTATTCAAAGAAAGTGGTAAGAAGTAATCAGATCACAAAAGGCAGCTCTCGAGAATTGATGTCCTAGATTGGCGAGAGCAGCAGTAAAACCTTATGCGAGTAAACACTGACAACCTGAATCTCCGCAGTTCGCCTGAGGTGCTCGATGGAAATGTCATTGCGACGCTGCCTTTGTGTCAGGAGGTTACGGTGGTTGGTCCCTCGGCCGGGGACCGCTTTTGAGAGGTTGAGACGGTCCTGAACGGGGTCGCGTTACGCGGATTTGTGAGTCAGCGGTTTTTGCGCGAGCCGCTCAGCAGCGCAAAAGAAAGATTGCTGAAAGAGGCCGTCAATGAATGGATATTCTTCGAACGGGGTCAGGGTAAAGAAACCGAGGACCCATTCTTCCGGCGGGTCGGAGATTATTGGCAGGCTCTGAATATCGATCTCGACGGAAACGACACCGGCGTTCCATGGTCGGCAGCATTTATGTCGTTCATAGTCCGACGGGCGGGATACAGCGGATTTAAGTTTTCCGTTTCACACGAAAAATATATTGTGGACGCCAAACATAAACGGCTGGCAGGGACGACAAATG
>CAYSMU010000266.1:0-5031 GCA_964432145.1 uncultured Chloracidobacterium sp. | reverse complement strand
TAACGTCCTTGGTGACAACACTTCCGGCCCCCGTGACCGCACCGTCACCTACCGTAACCGGTGCGACAAGCATCGTGTCCGAGCCGATCTTTACATTGTCTCCGATATGCGTCTCGTGCTTGTTTTTCCCGTCGTAATTGCAGGTGATCGTGCCGGCTCCGATATTGGTTTTTTCGCCGATCGTGGCATCGCCTAAATACGTGAGGTGGCTGGCCTTCGAGCCGCGGCCGAGTTTTGTTTTCTTTAGTTCGACGAAATTCCCGACTTTCGAGCCTTCCATCATCACAGCGTGGCCGCGTAGATGAGCCATCGGACCTACCGTACAGCCGTCGCCGACGGTCGAGTCGGTGATAAACGTATTATCCTTGACCTCAACGCCATCGCCAATGTTCGAATTTACAATGCGGACACCGGGCCTGATGATGCAGTTCTCACCTATAACTGTTTTCCCTTCAATAGTTACATTCGGATGGATAACCGTATCGCGGCCGATCAACGCACGCGAGCTTACATATGCCGCCTTCGGATCGATAAACGAAACACCGATGTCCAGCATCAGGCGTTCGACAGTGCGGCGGCGAATGAACTTTTCCATCTGGGCAAGCTGTCGGCGGTCGTTTACTCCCTCGACTTCGCGCGGATCGCCGCATTGGTAGATCGCAACTTCCTCTCCGTCCTCGCGAAGGATTTGCGGCACATCGGTCAGATAATATTCGCCCTGAGCATTGTTGTTGCCAACCCGTTCGAGTGCGGCAAAGAGTTTCCGGGTGTCGAAGCAGTAAATACCCGAGTTGATCTCATCGATCATCTTTTCATCGTCGGTCGCGTCTTTCTGCTCGACAATCCGCTCAAATTCACCGTTTTCGTCGCGCACGACACGGCCGTAACCTGTTGGATCTTTTAATCTTACGGAAAGAACTGTGCACGCGGCTCCGCGTCCTCGAAATTCGGCGTGAGATCGTATTAACGCCGTCAGGGTCGCCTCCGTGATCATCGGAACGTCGCCTGAAAGTACCAAGGTTGTTGAATCGCGGCCCTCCAAAACGGATCGACCCGCGTTTACCGCGTCGCCGGTCCCGAGCTGCCTTTCCTGCACCGCAAACTCGAAAATTCCGTTATCGAACTCGCCCAAAACCTCAACCTTTACATCCTCAGCCTGATGTCCGACGATCACGCAGACCTTTTGCGGGCCGAGCGTCGATGCGGTCTCGCAGACATGATTTATCAACGCTCTGCCGTCTAGATGATGCAGTACCTTGGCGAGGTTCGACTTCATACGCGTGCCGAGGCCCGCCGCCAGGATCAAAATGTCGAGATTCTTATTCACGATTAATTTTCAACAGGATGTATAAGATCAATAGATAGTGGAGACGATGTTCTATCTATCCTGTCCATCCCGTGCGATTCATCCCACTCGCCACAGCCTTCTCCCGCGGCTGTAAGGCACACAATAGCAATACTTGAGCCAGTTTCTCGGGGTGATGGCGGACCATTTCGCCATCGTCCAACAGATTACCATAAACGATCTCGGCCCCCTCGATGGTTTGCGGCGAGATCGAGCCGCGAACGCCGATCTGCTCGGCACCTTCCTCGGTGTATTTTTCGAGTTGCCGGTCGCTGATGGGTCGGTTGTTAACGACGACATAGTCAAAGTCTATTTGTGGGGCGTGTTCGCGAATGACTTCGAGATGGCGCCTCGACGACATTCCGTCCGTTTCGCCCGGCTGGGTCATCAGGTTGCAAACAAACACCTTAACCGCCGCCGACCTCGCGATAGCGTCGGCCACGCCCTCAACAAGGATCGGCGGAAGCAAACTTGTAAAGAGCGATCCCGGGCCGATCGTAACAATGTCGGCGGCGGCGATCGCCGCGAGTGCCTCGGGCATTGGCTGACAGCCCGACGGCTCAAGATACAGCCGCTTAATATCGTGCCCCGCCTTTCCGATCTTCGTCTCACCCTTTATGACCGATCCGTCTGCCAGTTTCGCGGCGAGTCGCACATCGGCTACAGTCGCCGGATAGATATGTCCTTTGCTTGCAAGGATCTCCGACGAAAGTTTGACGGCCTCCGCGAAATCGCCCGTGATCTCCGAAAGAGCGGCCAGAAACAGGTTTCCGAAACTGTGGCCGCCAAGATCGCCTTCCCCGCGGAACCGATGTTGAAATAATCTCGATAGCAGCTTTGAATCCTCGCTCAACGCGACCATGCAATTGCGTATATCGCCCGGCGGCAGCATTTGAAGCTCGTCGCGCAGGCGTCCCGAGCTGCCGCCGTCGTCGGTCACCGCCACGATCGCCGATAGGTCAGCGAGCCAAACCGGTTCTGTCTCACTCTCGTGCACAAATCGTTTGAGTCCGGAAAGCAGCGTGGAAAGGCCGTTGCCGCCGCCAATTGCGACGAACTTTAACCCTTCGGAACTGTCAGAAAATAAATGGTGCTTCATTCGGGTCAGAACCACTCGGCGCGTACGCGGTGGGTTAACGCGGCATGTGGCGAGTCAAGGCCGTCCTCGCGTAGGATCGAACTAACATCTCAGGTTGTGGATGGTGATCTTCAACCACCAGCTAACGCGGGCGGCTCCGACTATTTTGACGGGAAAGATTGGTCGTGCGAAATCCGCATCAACCGCCGGCGAGCGCTTCCGGCTATAAGGATTGTAGCATTCGGCAATAAGCCAAAACAATGGCTAATCGCGCAAGCGTTAGCTAGAGGCGAAAAGCCCGTCATCGACCTTTTGGCCAAAAGTAATAGTTCCGACCTCGGTCTCTTCCATTATCCTGTCGTCCGCCCACAGCACAGACCGAAACGGCACGAGCGTACCCTGGGCGTAATTATAATCGTAAAACTTTCGCTTGTACTTGACCCCGCCCTCCTCATAGGTGAGCATCATCACGCGAAATTGCTTAGCCGAAACATAGAATCGCGTCTTTCGGCCCTGCTTGTCGGTCACGTCAAGCACGTGAAATTCGACACCCATAACCTTTTCCTTCGCTGCCAGCTCGATCTTGGACTCGTTCTCGCGAAATCGCAGTAAAGCCTCGAGGCCGTGCCAGATCTGATTCTCAAACACTTTCGAGGCGTCTTCACGAGGTGTAAAGACTGTGTTGTTATATACGCCGAAGATCTTGTCGTCAGCATAAACAAGCGAATATCGCGCCGCGGGAAATTCCTGCTCCAGACGGACTTTCTCTTTCGAAAGAGCCTCACCTCTGATGACAAACCGCTGATATGGTACGCGATCGACCTTGCCCTCGGCGTTAGTAATATTCGCCACTCCCCGCTCGAACGTGGTCTTTCGGATCTGGTTGAGCGTCGCACGGCCACCGGGAGGTGCATAGAAAAAGATCGTATACTCCGCGATCTGTTCGGCGGTAAGGTTTTTCGGATCGATCTTTTGTGCGATCGGGGCCTGAGTCGGCTTTGGGGAGGGCGTCGGCGACGGAGTGGCAACGTTCGGCGTCTGGGCCGCTGCGGCCGAAGCAAAAGCGAATATGAGCAAAACGATGCTGAAAGATGTTCGAAAACGCGATGACACTAAGCAGTTCTCCTAAAGCCGGATCGGGAATAAGCAAAAGCGGATTGTAACATAACCGCAAGCGAATTTCGCACGCCGTTGCCGCGTGCTGGGCCAAGTGATTGATGAATTGCAGCCACGAAAAGATGCATACTGACGGTGGATAGATTGACTCACGGTCATCGTCTATCTAACCTCGACTCTTATGCACATCGCCCTTTACGAGCCCGAAATACCTCCAAATACCGGCAACGTGGCCAGGCTTTGCGCGGCGACCTTTTCCGATCTGCACATTGTCGGTGTAACGGGCTTCAGGATGGACGACAGGACCTTGAAACGCTCGGGGCTCGACTATTGGAGCGAGGTCAGGCTGCACCGGCACCTTGATATCGCGGGGCTTTACGCCGCACTGCCTGCCGGTCGATTCGTCTTTCTGACGACCAAAGCCGTTAGACCATACACCGATTGGGAATTTCTTCCCGGCGACTGCCTCGTGTTCGGCCCCGAGACTCGCGGGCTGCCTGAACACATTCTTAAAGAGAATTGGGGCAACTGCCTGACCATCCCGATGCCGAATGCAAATGTCCGCAGCCTCAATCTCGCGACAAGTGTCGGGATCGTCCTTTATGAGGCTATCAGGCAGATGCGTACGGCATAACAAATCTTTACACTCCGCATACTTTTCCTGGCACCTTTCCGTCGGCGTAACTCGTCTAACCAACGTCATGAAACTGTGACTTCTCATAAAGGAGGAACAAATGATTATGAAAAAGTTTAGATCATCATTATTCGCAATTATTGCAATATTTGCCATTTCCGCGATCGGCGTGAACGCACAGGACTACATTAAGACGTCGAGCGTCGCACCGCCTACCGAAGTTCAGGTGCAAAAGAAGCTTCGCGGCCTGCCGCGTTACGGTGTTTTCGACAATATTCAGGTCGAGGTAAAAGGCAGAACCGTCTATTTGAGCGGCAAGGTCATCACGCTCGGCACCCGAACCACCGCCGCGAATGTCGTTAAGGACATTCCGGGCGTTTTGGAGGTGGTGAACAACATCGAGAACCTGCCGCCTTCGCCGGGTGACGACCGTATCAGGCGCGAGGCGTACCGCACCTTTGTCACCCGCGGGCCGGGGCAGTATTTTGCCTCGACAAATCCCGAGGTGCGGATCGTCGTCGAGAACGGACGACTTACTCTTGAGGGCTACGTCCATCGACAGTCCGACAGTGATATGTTGAACGTGCTCGCTAATGGCGTTTCTGAGGTCTTTCAGGTAACCAACAACCTCGTGGTTGGCAAACGGGCCTACTAATTCGCTATTTTCAAGGGGGAACAGGCCGGGCCACGCGCCCGGCCTTATTATTTTCATGGACGATCGCCCCGCTGACCGCTTTTCTTGACTCTCCCGCAGATCAACACGTGTCCCGTTGTCCGATCTTTTTCCCACACGATGTTTAGGCCCTTTCGTGAAAATAGACGGGATTCGAACGGTTCCCTGTTCAATTTTCAACTCGT
>CAYSMU010000265.1:0-5033 GCA_964432145.1 uncultured Chloracidobacterium sp. | reverse complement strand
GGGGGGGCCCGCGAAGAATATCACCGCGGGAATGAATGGTTACGACAATACGCCTATGTACACGCCGGACGGCAAGTACTTGCTGTTCCGCTCGCAGGCAACGCCGACATTCGAGGCCGATCGATGGCGTATCATGCGGTATAATCCGCAAAACGGTGAGATCGTCGAGCTTACCCGCGGATTCGATCAGCAGGTAGATGAAATGGACATTTCGGCCGACAGCAAGACCGTCTTCTTTAAAGCGGGCGAGCGTGGCCGCGGCCCGATCTTTTCCGTTCCGGTCGAGCCGGATTTTCGCCTCCGTGTCGCGACCCATGTAAAAAAACTCGTTTCGGGCGTTTACGCATCGAGCCTCAACATTTCCGGTGATGGCAGCACACTTGTTTTTGCGTCCAGTTCCCTCACGGCGCCGAACGAGATCATGCGGGCAAATGCCGATGGCTCCGGCCTTGCGGCGGTCACATCGATCAGCACGGCACCCCTTGCGTCATACGGTTTGCTAAAGGCCGAAGAGGTCGACTGGAAGGGTGCCCTCGGCCAGAACGTCCACGGTTTCGTAGTGAAACCGGCACGGTTCGACCCTGCAAAAAAATATCCGCTGATCGTTCTGATCCATGGAGGGCCGCAAAGCGCTTGGAACGACAGTTGGAGCACGCGGTGGAATCCTCAGGTGTGGGCAAATCAGGGTTATGTGATCTTTCTGCCTAACCCCCGTGGTTCAACAGGCTACGGACAGCGTTTTGTA
This sequence comes from uncultured Chloracidobacterium sp., assembly GCA_964432145.1. Classification (GTDB taxonomy): domain Bacteria; phylum Acidobacteriota; class Blastocatellia; order Pyrinomonadales; family Pyrinomonadaceae; genus OLB17. Next base: position 4,288 of record CAYSMU010000265.1, on the reverse strand, counting down.
AACGAGATCTCGGGTGACTGGGGCGGAAAAGTTTACGTTGACCTCATGAACGGCGTTGCCGAGATCGCGAAACGCCCTTATATTGACAAGGCTCGCGTTGGGGCTGCGGGAGCAAGTTATGGGGGATACATGGTCAATTGGCTGCTCGGCCACAACAATGATCCGCGAGTCAAATTTAAGGCATTTCTGTCGCATGCCGGTGTGTACAATTTGGAAAGCATGGCCACCTCGACGGAAGAAATATGGTTCCCGAACTGGGAATTCAAGGGCATGCCGTGGGAAAATCCGGCGCAGTATAACCGCTGGTCGCCGAATAAGTTTGTAAAGAATTTCTCAACTCCGACCCTTGTAACCGCGGGCGAATTGGACTATCGGGTTCCTGTCGACCAAAGTTTGCAGTTGTACTCGACGCTCCAGCTTCGCGGTGTTGAGTCAAAGCTCGTGATCTTTCCGGATGAAGGGCATTGGATCCTCAAGCCGCAAAATTCGCAGTTTTGGCATGGCCAGGTACTTGACTGGTTCAAAAAGCATCTACGACCGTAGTCGTCTTTTCTCAATAATATGAAACTGATCCACCGTGTTTCTTTCACCCTCTTGGCCGTCACGCTCACGTTCGCGGCCTTTTCCGTATCTGCGCAGAAGGTCCGCCCCGATTTCAATCGGCCGCAGACCTATGATGTGCAGCATTATATTATCCGCGTCAGCTTCGACCGGGCGAATAAAACCGTCATTGGCGATTCGACCGTGATACTGAAGCCGTTAGAGCCGGACCTCCGCTCAGTTGAACTGGACGCCGTGGGAATAAAGTTCAATAGTGTGATGCTCCAGCCCGGTGATACAGCGTTGAAATACAAGGCGGAGGGTGAAAAGGTCATTGTCGCATTGGACAAGGATTATTCTCAGGGAGATACGGTCTCGATCAACTTTAAATATACTGCGAAACCTAATAAGGGCATTTATTTCGTCGACGCGACAGACCGTCACTCCGCCCAGATATGGACGCAGGGCGAACCCGACGAGGCACGGCACTGGCTGCCTTCTTTCGATTTTCCGAGCGATAGGGCCACCGCCGAACAGTTTATTACGGCGGACAAAGGCGAGACCGTCGTTGGTAACGGTGAGCTGATCTCGACGGCCGATGCCGGCAACGGCAAAGAGACATGGCACTATAAGATGGCCGTTCCCTTTCCGGTTTACCTCGTTTCGTTTGTCGTCGGCAAGTACGCCAGGGTCGAAGATAAATTCGGCACCATCCCTTTGGGCTATTACGTTTATCCGGGACGCGAAGCCACTGCACGGAAGGCGTTTGGCCGTACCGCTGACATGATCCGGCAGTTCGAGTTACTTACGGGCGTCAAATTTCCATACAACAAATACGACCAGACCATCGTGGCTAATTTCCAGTTCGGCGGTATGGAGAACATCACCGCGACGACGATGGCTGACACCGAGATATTCATGGCTGAGACCGAGTTTGGCCAGCAGCTGGTCATGGACCTCGTGTCACACGAGCTCGCTCATTCGTGGTTCGGCAACCTGGTTACGTGCCGAAATTGGGCCGAATTGTGGCTTAATGAGGGTTTTGCCACGTTCATGGAAGCGGCCTACCGCGAAGGCGTTATGGGCCGAGAGGGCTATATCGCTAAGGTCCGCTCGGACGCCGCGCAGTATATGATCGACGACACTATCACCCGCCGCCGTCACGGACTGTTTAACTTGAGGGCGAAAGAAGTATCGGCCTTATTCGATAATTCCTCCGTGACATATAACAAAGGCGGCGCGGTAGTTCATATGCTGCGGGCACAGGTCGGTGACGATAAATTTTGGCAGGCGATCAATACCTACCTCAACCGCCACAAATACGGAAGCGTTGAGTCGACGGACCTCCGCAAGGCGATGGAGGAAACTTCGGGACAGGACCTCGGGTGGTTTTTTGACCAATGGGTATACGCGACGGGATTTCCCAAACTGGACGTGCGCCAAACCTGGAACCCGCGCTCAAAGATGCTTCGACTGACGGTGACCCAAACCCAAAAGATCGATCCGTTGATCCCGTCGGCCTTTAAGTTACCGCTTGAGGTCGAAATTGAATCGAAGGGGGCCGTTCGAGAGGAAAAGCTGGATATTGGGAAACGGGTGCAGACCTTCTCCTTCATTCTAGATAGCAAACCCGGAGAAATAAGGTTCGACCCAATGGAAAAGATCGTGATCAAGACAATAAAGGCCAGGCCAATGGTCACTGTCTTGAGATAGGGGAATTTCCGCCGGAACACACGGTCACGGATGGAGGGTGAAGGTCCCGTCGGTCTTCGTTGCCGGTAATTCGTTTCCTACCCCGTCGGAAATACCGACGCGGGCAACGCTGTCCGTGATCCGGACACTTGAAGCCGCTTCCGGCGCCTCATCGCTCACGTCAAAAGTAACGAGAAGGATCTTCTTTCCCTTGCCCTGTTCGACAGGAAGACTTGAATCCATAAGAATGCCTAACCTACCCTCGTTCGATCCTGAGTCGTTTACGGTAAGATCAGCACCGGGCTGGGAACTTTCCCCGAGGGTCACTCGGGCATTATTTAGAACATTAGGATCGAACTCTAACGTAAAGCTGACCGCACAGACATCCCCATAGCTGTCGATCTCGATAGGTATCGTTACCGAACCGCCTCGAGCACCAACTGCGCCGGCAAGCCTCAGTTCACGGCCGGAAAACCATGCGTAAATGTCATCAAGCCATTTCCATCCACCTTCGGGCGCCGCTATCGGGGCCGTTGGGCCTCCTGCAGCAACAGCGGCATCGAGACCGGTAACATAGCGGCGTGCCTGCACGGTATCGCCGGCGATAATAGCTCCATCCCCAAGAGTCCCTGCGGGAGCGATATCCGCTCGCTGAAACTCATTTGGATCGACACTCGGCGTGTCCAGGCCGACAACAAATCGGCGAACCTGGGTCAGGTCCGTTGCCAACAACTGCCCATCACCGCTCGTACGCGGGGCAACGTCACCCTCCAGCCCAAGAGTTGGCGTCGGGGTCGGCGTAAGAGTTCCGGTTGGTGTCGCCGTCGGACTGGCTGTCGGAGTATTGGTCGGCGTGGAAGTAGGAGTATTTGTCGGCGTTGCGGTTGGAGTTGAGGTTGGGGTCGGTGTTCCCTGCCCGGCATTTGTGTATATGTATGCTGACCCTTCATCCAAACCCGTCACATCATCCAGATAGCTTCCTACAACCGCGAAATCAGGTCCCAATGAAACGCTGCCGCCAAAACTATCACTTGCCGAGCCGTCAGACGCGGTCAATTTCTGCTGCTGAGTCCAAACCGATCCAACTCGTGTGAACACGTATGTGGAACCTTGATCGCTCAGAGAGGCAGAATCATCGTTGTTTGCGCCGACAGCCGCGGTATCGCCTCTTAGGGACACGCTTGTACCAAAACTGTCGTTCGCCGCCGCGTCGGACGCGGTCAGCTTCTGTTGCTGGCTCCAGACCGAACCCGCCCTTGTAAAAACATAAGCTGACCCGGTAAGCGCACCGCCATTATCATCGATCGGAGCTCCTGCGATAATGGAATCGCCATTGATCGAGACACTGTATCCAAATTGGTCGAAGGTTGCTCCGTCAGCCGCCGTTAACTTTTGCTGCTGCGACCAGACACCGCCCGTACGGGTAAACACATACGCAGATCCGCGGCCGCCGTCATCCCGATGGGCGCCGGAAACAAAGGTTTCACCGTTAACGCTAACGCTCCAACCAAACTCGTCATCTGCAAGCCCGTCACCGGCCGTGAGTTTTTGCTGCTGCGACCATATCGCGCCGTTTCGCGTAAAAACGTATACGGAACCTCGAAAGCTATCATCGCCGAAGGACCCAACGACGATCGTATCACCGCTTATCGCCACGCTCACGCCAAATTGATCGCCGGCCGCGGCGTCTCCAGCGGTAAGTTTTTGCTGTTGGCTCCACGTTACCCCGCTTCGCACGAACACATAAACCGAACCCTGATCGATCCCTGTACCATCGTCGAGGTTTGCACCAACAACAGCCGTATTGCCATCGATGGCGACACTCCATCCGAAATTATCCTCAGCGACACCATCCGCCGCTGTCAGCTTTTGTTGCTGGCTCCAAACACCGCCATTCCGCACATAGATGTATGCTGAGCCCTTATAATCGTCATCACGCGCGGCCGAGACGATCGCAGTGTCTGTGCCTGCCCCGACTGCAAATCCGAGATTGTCGGAGGAAGCTGCGTCGGGTGCCGTGAGCTTCGAGGTTTGCGAAAAAACTTCAGGTGCCCTG